>JAIOPW010000389.1 GCA_021413665.1 Rhodocyclales bacterium
AAAGTAGTGGCCAGCGCGCGGTCGAACAGTTCGCCCAGTTCCGCCTCGTCCAGGCCCTTCAGCACATAGACCGAGGCCCGCGACAGCAGCGCGGAATTGACTTCGAAGGACGGGTTTTCCGTCGTGGCGCCGATGAAGGTCACGGTGCCGCGCTCGACGTAGGGCAGGAAGGCATCCTGCTGCGCCTTGTTGAAGCGGTGCACCTCGTCGACGAACAGGATGGTGCGCCGCCCCTGCTGCGCCATCACTTCGGCCTGCTGCATCGCCTCGCGGATGTCCTTGACGCCGGAGAACACCGCCGACAGGGCGATGAACTCCGCATCGAAGCCGTCGGCCATCAGCCGTGCCAGGGTGGTCTTGCCCACCCCCGGCGGGCCCCAGAGGATCATCGAATGCGGCATGCCCGACGCGAAGGCCAGGCGCAGCGGCTTGCCCTCGCCCACCAGGTGGCGCTGGCCGATCACCTCGTCCAGCGTGCGCGGCCGCATCTGCTCCGCCAGGGGGGCGTGCGGGTTGCGCCCGGAAAACAGATCGCTCATGGGATCTGCAAAGCGGCGGCCAAGCTCATTGCAGCGCGTCCAGCGGGCTGACCACGCCGCGCCCGCCCTTGTTCAGGACATGCGTATAAATCATCGTGGTGGACACATCCGAATGGCCAAGCAGTTCCTGCACCGTGCGAATGTCGTAGCCCGACTGCAGCAGGTGCGTGGCGAAGGAATGCCGCAGCACGTGCGGCGACACCGGCTTGACGATGCCCGCCTCCCCCGCCGCGCGGCGTATGGCGCGCTGGAGCAGCTTTTCGTCTACATGATGCCGACGCCGCTCGCCGCTGCGCGGATCGACCGAAATGCCGCGTGCCGGAAACACATACTGCCAGCCCCAGGCCGTCGCCGCCTTCGGATACTTTCGCGCCAGCGCGTCCGGCAGCCAAACCGAACCGAGCCCCTGCGCCAGGTCCGCCGCGTGCTGCGCCTTCACCACCGCGAGGTGTTCGCGCAATAACGCGGCCAGCGCGTCGGGCAACATCGTCACGCGGTCCTTGCCGCCCTTGCCGTCGCGCACCGTGATCTGCCGCGCGGCGAAATCGACATCCTTGACCCGCAGCCGCACGCACTCCATCAGGCGCATGCCGGTGCCGTAAAGCAGGCGCAACATCAAGCCTGTGGTGCCATCCAGCCGCGCCAGTACCGCCCCCACCTCGGCCGCCGACAGCACTGTGGGTAGCCGCGCCGGCTTCTTCGCCCGCTCGATGCCGTCCAGCCACGGCAGCGGCATTTCCAGCACCTCGCGGTAGAGGAACAGGATCGCCGACAAGGCCAGGTTCTGCGTCGCCGCCGCCACGTCGCGATCCACCGCGAGACTGGTCAGAAACGCCTCGACCTCCGCCGCACCCATCTCCTTCGGATGCCGCTTGTCATTGAACAAAATAAAGCGTTTAATCCAGTGCGCATAGGATTTCTCGGTGCGTATGCTGTACCCCTTGCGCCGGATGCGGTCACGAACGCGGTCAAGCAGCTTCGGCGGATCGGCCGGAGCGGAAGAGGTAGAAACTGGTGGATAACTTTTCGCAGCGCCCATTGCCATCAATAGGTTACAAAGAGATGTCTGGATTGTACGCCAGTCTGAATAACCAATTAACACGCCATTTGGCGTGCACATCACGTTGGAGGTCTTGGTGAACGGACAGTCATCCACCCGCACGCTAAGTTCAGGACAGCGGCTCGCAATTGCCGCTCTCTTGGGTCTCGCTGGCGCAGCCTTCGCTATTGATTGGTTGGCCAGACGGCAAAATCACGACATTTTTGGCGCGCTGGGGTTTTTCTCGGCGGCAGTTTCGATTGCCATTTTCCAGCCACAGTCGACTACCTCATTGATCTCACAACTCTTCAGTACGCAAAAGCCACCGTTATTTGCAATAGTCCTGCACTTTTCAGCCATAGGTTTTTTCGCGGCTTCATTGTTGTTGAGCGTCCTATGAGCAGTTGCCACGGAGCGCTATCCTCGTTTTCTTGTTCCGCCTTTGCTCTGCCTTGGAGGCACTTTGCATCCTTAAGCCGACCTCCAACCCGGCGCTCAACCTCGCTCCCTTTGGTCGCTGGACGCTGCGCGATAGAGCCGCGCAGCGCCGGTTAGCTTGAACGATATACACCACCTGCCCATTTGTGCGCGGAGCACCCTTCACCACCGCCAGGCTCAACCCGGGCGGTCCGGTTGAGTCCGTGCCGGTGGCGCCGGGCTTGCGCGTTGCGTACCGTCTCGCCAGTACCGTCCGCAAGGGATACCGTCTCCGGCTCAGGCGGAGACATAACCTCTCACAAGCCCGTCTGAAGTCCGGGCATTTCCATTGCGCCGCCTCACCACCGAGCGCGCGGTTCTCGGTCAGTCGCCGACAACGTCGGCCCCGGTCGGTGCGACGAAACGGAACAGCGACGCGGGCAACGCCGGATTGGGCTCGAACTGGGTGAAGCGCAATACCGTCACCTGGCCGAAGCTGTCGTGGATTTCCATGCTCACCGGCCGGTTCGCGGCGAAACCGATCTTGACCCGCTCGAAGCTGGCGTCGCCACCCCTGGGCGTGGCCTCGACGAACTCGAGGCCGTCCGTCGCCGCGCCTTCCTTGAGCTCGAAATGCTTGTCCAGGTCCTGCCCCGCCAGCAGCGCCGCCGGGCTGGCACCGAAGGCGGTGCCGATCTTCTTTACCGCGACCTGGTTCAGGTCGGGGTCGTAGCTCCACAGCTTGTTGCCGTCACTGACCAGCAACTGCTTGTAGGGCTTCTCGTAGGACCAGCGGAACTTGCCCGGGCGCTGCAGGGCGAAAATCCCGGCGGACTGCTGCGGCTTGCGCCCCGACTTGGCGACAACCGTTTGCGTGAACACGCCGCGCGCGCTGCGGTTGGATTCAAGAAAGCTCTTGAGCTGGTCGAGGCCGGACGCCTGCGCCGGGTTGAAAAAGCCAGAGCCACAGAGGGCAAGGAGCGCAGCGGGAAAAGTCTTCATGCGGGGATTATCGCAGCCCCGCGCTCCCCGTGGTCAATCCTATCTGTTCGGCGCAATCACCTCACGCCCGCCCGCCCCGTTCATGGGCGAGACCAGGCCGGCCTTTTCCATGGCTTCGATCAGGCGCGCGGCGCGGTTGTAGCCGATGCGCAGGTGGCGCTGCACCAGCGATATCGAGGGCCGCCGCGTCTTCAGCACCACTTCGACCGCCTGGTCGTACATGGGATCGGATTCGGCATCCCCCGCCGTGTCGCCGGCGCCGACTTCGGTGTCGTCCGTCGCCGGCCCGTCCAGCAGGCCGTCGACGTAGTCCGGCGGCCCGACTTTCTTCAGGTGGTCGACGACATGGTGCACTTCCTCGTCGGCGACAAAGGCGCCATGGACGCGGATCGGCAGGCCGGTCCCCGGCGCGAGGTAGAGCATGTCGCCCTGGCCGAGCAGGGCTTCGGCGCCCATCTGGTCGAGGATGGTGCGCGAATCGATCTTGGATGAAACCTGAAAGGCGATGCGGGTCGGGATGTTGGCCTTGATCAGGCCGGTGATCACATCGACGCTCGGCCGCTGCGTGGCGAGTATCAGGTGGATGCCCGAGGCGCGCGCCTTCTGTGCCAGGCGCGCGATGAGTTCCTCGATTTTCTTGCCCACCACCATCATCAGGTCGGCCAGTTCGTCGATGACGACGACGATATAGGGCAAGGGCTCCAGCGGCTCGGGACCGATTTCGGTATTCGCCGTCAGCGAGAAGGGATTGGGGATGGACTCGCCGGCCTTCTTCGCGTCGTTGATCTTGCTGTTGAAGCCGGAAAGGTTGCGTACGCCCAGCGCCGACATCAGCTTGTAGCGCCGTTCCATTTCGCCGACGCACCAGTTGAGCGCGTTGGCCGCCTTGGTCATGTCGGTCACCACCGGCGCCAGCAGGTGCGGGATGCCTTCGTAGATCGACAGCTCCAGCATCTTGGGGTCGACCATGATCATGCGCACGTCCTTGGGTTCGGACTTGTAGATCAGCGACAGGATCATGGCATTGACGCCGACCGACTTGCCCGAGCCGGTGGTGCCGGCCACCAGCAGGTGCGGCATCTTGGCCAGGTCGACCACCACCGGCTGGCCGCCGATGTCCTTGCCCATGGCCATGGAAAGCGGCGAATGCATGCCGTGGTATGCCTGTGAGCCGATGATCTCCGACAGGCGCACGATCTGCCGCTTCGGGTTGGGCAGTTCGAGCGCCATGCAGGACTTGCCCGGCACAGTTTCGACGACGCGGATCGACACCAGGGAGAGGGCGCGCGCCAGGTCCTTGGCGAGGCCGACGATCTGGCTGCCCTTGACGCCGATCGCCGGCTCGATCTCGTAGCGCGTCACCACAGGGCCCGGATGGGCGGTCAGCACCTTGGCCTCGACATTGAAGTCGGCCAGTTTGCGCTCGATCAGGCGCGAGGTGAATTCGAGGGTCTCCGGCGCCGGCAGATCGGCCGGATTGTGCGAGGGTTCCGCCAGCAAATGCAGCGGCGGCAACGCACCGCCCGGAGCGTCGAAGAACAGTGGCGCCTGGCGCTCCTTGTCGGCACGGGCGATGGCCTTGGCCGCAACCGGCACCGCAACTTCCACCGGCTCGATGCGCACCGGCGGCAGCGGGCTTTCTTCCACCTTGCGTCGTTCGGTTTCGACCACGACTTCGCGCTGTTCGGCGACGGCGCGACCGTAGCGGCGATCCTGCCAACTGTCCCACAGGCTGCGCGCACCGACATAGGCGCCTTCGAGCAATAGCCCGAACTTCTCGGCAACGACGATCCAGGAAGCGCCGGTAAACAGGCTGAAGCCGATCATCGCCAGCACCAGCAGGATCAGGGTGCCGCCGGTGTAGCCGAGGAACTGCGTGACATGGCGCCCGACTTCGTGGCCGAGCATGCCGCCCGGCGCCAGCGGCAAGGCCAGCTTCAGGCTCCAGAAGCGCATTGCTTCGAGGCCGCTGCTGGCCAGCAGGAGGACGACAAAACCCGCCAGGGCGATCAGCAGCGGGCGGCGGTCGTCGCCGAACAGGCGACTCAGGCGTGGGTAGCCCCAGGCCAGCAGGAAGAACAGCAGCCCCACCCACCACCAGGCGGAAAGCCCGAACAGGTAGAGCAGCAGGTCGGCGAGCCAGGCACCGAAGCGCCCACCTGGATTGGCGATGCGTTCCACCATGGCCGCGTGCGACCAGCCCGGGTCGCCGCGCTCGAAACCCCACAGGACGAGCGATAGATACAGCCCGGCGAGCCCGACCAGCAGCCAGCGCGCCTCATGCACCAGCAGGGCGATTTTTTCGGGCAGCGGGGTCGATGCGGATTCGGATGCGCTCATAGCACTCATGGCAACGGGCCGGGCCGCGGTTGAACCCGGACCGGAATGACGGACACTGGCAAATTATGTCCGGTGGCCGGCCGGCCCAAACCCCAAAAAGCCGGCCAAGTCGCCCCCTGTTCCCGCCTTGCCGGCAAACGTCAGTCGCAGATGCCCCGGTTCTTGCCGCCCGAGGTCACGGTCTCGACCAGCGAGGCTTGCGGAATGGAACCCAGACCGGGGTCGCCCGGCAACAGCTTGGGCAGGATGTTGCTCGCCGCGATGAAGCCGAACTGTCCGGCCGCCAACAGCAGTGAACCGGCGCCGTTGGTGACATTGACCTCGCCGTCGCGCACGCCGACATAGACGCCCGCCTCGTGGGCGGCGTCTTCGCCGTCCTTCTTGCAGACCCCGGTCTTGCAGTCCTCGACATCGAATATCGTGCCACGAATGCCGATCGTGGCGGTGACCGTGTCCATCTTGTAAGCCCCCTGGTTGCCGCGTTTGCTGATCAGGCCCGAGACGGCGCGCAGGCCGCCCTTGAGCAGGCGGAACACCGCATTGTCATCCTGCGGCTTGGCCTCGACAAATACATAGGAGGCAATCGTGAACTGGGTATTCGGCTTCAGGGTGATGGTGCCGCCATCCTGGAACTTGATCTGCGCATAGCTGTCTTTCTGCGTTTCCAGCGTGTCGCCGGGGATGACCTCCGATTTCATGGAAAGGATCCGCGTCGAGCCATCCGCCCGCTTGACGGACAGAGTGCCGGAAAGCTGGGTGATCGTGCCGCTGGCCAGGGCAGCGCCAGCAACCAACCAGGCCAGTGCCGCAAGAATGTATCGGATGCGTTTCATGGTCTTCTCCTTAGCTGCATTGTCCCGCGGTCCTGCGCTTGAAATTGCCCTGGTCGGACGTACCGCGCCGACCCTTGGCAATGGTCTCGGTATTGATCGCAAAATTGATGTAGGCCATCAGGGACTCATCGATCCCCAGCGGCGCCCGTGACTGGATCAACGCATTGGCATAACCCGTCATGTCGGTGATGATGGTGAATGCGCCGCCACCGGTGAACACATGGGTGATCGGGTAGTCGTTGCTGGTCACGGGATGGTCGAACACGTCGTAGAGGCCCGAACCACCGCCCCCGGCGACAATCAGCCCGGCGTCGATGCCGGGGCCGAGCAGTGCCGCAGTGGCGGGAACGGGATGGGTGAAGTTGCCGGAGCCGCCGATGGTGAACTTGATCGGGCCCGCGTTCAGGATGCTGGCGGACGCCAGAAGACTGCTCGACGACAACGGCGCGCTGCCACCTACTACCGCGACGCTACCCCCGGTCTTGATTTCCAGCGGCAACTCGGGATCGAACACCGCCAGCGCGGTCGCTCTGGTTCCGGCACCGGTAATCGTGCCGCCGGTAAGGACAAAATTGCCCGTAACATCGACCGCCTTGCCTGACTTGACCAGCACGATGGCGCTTGCGTTGGCCTCGCCACCGCCCAATATGACCTTGCCGCCGTATATATAGAAATTCCCGCCGACTTTAAGGTCGAGTTGGCCCGCCGACAGGAATGCGTTGGCCTGTGCCTTGGCGGTAGGATCGGTCGTGGTCGCCGTACCCTTTCCCGCAAGCAGGTTGATCGCATCGGGGCCGAGCGTGAAATCACCGGTTGTCGTGATCTTCAGCAATCCGCCCGCCTCGATCACGACGTCGTTCTTGAGATCCTCCCCGGCTCCCGCCAGCGTCGTGCCTCCCGTAATGTTCAAGGCGACCGCGTTGATTGTAAGGTTGCCCGTTGCCTTTATCGTCAGGTCATTGGACGCATGGGGTGTTGTTCCGCCCGCAAACGACACGCTGCTGGGGAAAGTCAGCGTGATGTTGCGCGCCGTGATAGCGCCCGGACCGCTAATCGATATTGCACCCGCCGTGGTCAGCGTCACATCTCCAGAGCCGGCGTTGATGTTGAGCGGCGTACTCGGACTCAGAGACTGCAAGAAGATGCTGCCGCTTGAACCCAGTGTCAGGCCGTTCCCCAGGGCCTGCACCACCGTGTAGTCGGCGGCCTGGTGATAGGTCAGCGCCCCCGGTGCGTCGAAATACAGGAAATTGACCGTATTCAGGTTGTCTTGCAAGGTGATATCGCCGGCACCGGTCACCGTGGCATGCAGGGAGCCGACATTCAGCATCGGTCCGGTCTGGGTCCATGGGCCTTCAGGCTGACGCTGGAAGCCATGTCGAGCAGTCCCGCACCGCTGTCGAGGATGCTCCCGCCGCCACCCGCCACTCCGTCGTAGCCGGCGTTGATGGTGAAGCCGCCGCTGCTTCCCGCAGGTGTCGCCACAGTGCCGCCGATGGTGATGTCCGCCGTATGCAGCGCGTCGCCGATGATCAGGCCGCCCGTAGTGGTCGGAAGGTTCAGGTTCGCCTGGCTCAATATCAGGCCGCTCCCCGCGATCAGGCTGATCGCCTGAGCGGCCGTACCGGAAGTCAGTGTCACTGGAGCCGCATTGCCTGTCACTGTGCCGCCGAGCGCCATACTGTCACCCTTGAGTACGATCGGCGCCGTGCTCCCGGCGCCAGCATTGGTAATGACACCGCTGTTGGTCAACGTGCCACTCCCGGCGTCAAGCGTCACGCTGCTCGTACCGGTGATCGTGCTGGAATTCGTCAGGCCAGCGCCTTTCAGGCTAACCGTCGTTCCGTTCGCGGCGCCGGAAACATCGAGCAATCCACCTGCCGTGACCGCCAGGTTGCCTGTAGAAGCCACCGTGCCGAGCGACAGGTTACTTGCATCGTTGAGTTGAATGCTGCTGCCGCTCGCACTGACGACGCCGCCAAAGTCATTGGCGGGCGCCAGGAGTGTGATGCCTTGCCCGGGAGCATTGAGTACGGTAGTGCCCGTCACTGTCAGTGGGCCGCTTTGTCCGATGGTGCCGCTGGCGGTCAGGTCGAGGTTTCCGCCTACGCTGGAAACGCCGAGCAGGAAACTGTCGAAGCGCACTGTGGCGTTGCCGGCTGTATTGAGGGCAAGACCATAGCCCGCAGCGCTGTTGCCGCCGTTGATGGCCGTTATGCCGGCGCCGGTGGAATTGAGCGCGGCGGCCGCTCCCAAGACAACGGCATCCACGTAGGACTGGGCTCCCGAGGTAGTGATCGAACCGCCGTTGATCGCCGTGATTCCGCCGCCCGCCATCGTCAATGTGGCCAGCGCATTTGTGCCACCGACGATGCCGCCGAAGGTGGTCGTGCCGGTGGTATTCACATCAAGAGTAAACGGTCCGTCCAGCGCACCCCCGAAAGTGATCGACCCGCCGGCGGTAGAGGTGAGCGTGGTCGCGGCATTCAGCGTCACTGCGCCGGTGAAGGTTTGGGTCCCGACGGTCTGGATCGTCCCGCCCAGGGTCGTCGAGGCGCCGTTAAGGTTGCCGCCAAGGCTGCTACCGACGGACCCGTTGATGGTACTCGCGCCCGTGGCCGTCAGGTTTGGAAACGCCGTCCAACTGACAGTGCCGTTGTTGCCCGCGTTCGCAGCCGTCAGGTTGAAGGTCTGTCCCGCGCCGGTGAGTGTCCCGGCACCGGTGCCTGTCGCGGCTGTGAAACCCGCATAGTCGATGCCGCTCGCCGCCGAGAGGAGGGTGTCGATCGCAAAATTGCCCGCGATATTGCTGATCGTGCCCGTGCCTGCGACCGTGGTGGCGCTGGCAAACGTCATCCCCTGATTGCTCTTCAAGCCATCGTCGAAACCGACCGCCCCCGTCACCGCCGTGGTGTTGCTCGCGGCGTTGAAGGCGCTGTAGGCGATGCCGCTGGCGCCCGTGCCCGCGTTCGGGCCCGTCAGTGCGAAGCTCGCCGTGTTGGTGACGTCCGCCGTGCCATCTGCGGCCACCGTCGCCAGGCTGCCCAGGCCGCTGTAGTCGATGCCGCTGCCCGACACCTTCGTGCTGTCGTTGAAGCTGGTGGCGATGCCGGTCAGTGCCGTGCCCGTACCGGCCACTGTCGCCAGCGCGAAGCCGGTGTAATTCACTGCGCTTGCCGCCGAGATCCGCGTTGTGTCGCCGAAGCTGCCGTTCATCCCGGTCAGCGCCGTGCCGGTGCCGGTGACGCCCGTGAAGCCGGCGTAGTCGATGCCGCTGGCCGCCGACACCAGCGTGTTGTCGGCGAAGCTGCCCGCGACGTTGCTGATCGTGCCCGTGCCTGCGGCCGTGGTCACGGCCGCGAAGGTGATGCCCTGGCTGCTCTTCGCCGTGTCGTCGAAACCGACGGCGCCGGTCACCGCCGTGGTGTCCGCAGCCGCAAAGCCCGCGAAGGAAATGCCTCCCGCCGTACCCGCCGTCGGGCCCGTCAGGTTGAATACCGTTGAGAACAGCCATGATATTGATCCTCCCGTGGAGGAAGTGGCGCTACCACTGCCCGTTGGTGCCGTGGAATATATCAGGTCGTTCAGATTCGTGAGCGTTCCGTTGAATGTAATTGTCGTGCCAGTAAGCGTCAATGA
>JAIOPW010000390.1 GCA_021413665.1 Rhodocyclales bacterium
CATGCGCGCGCGCAGCGCCGCGTGGTCGATCGTGCCGGCAAAGGCTTCGGCCAGCAGCCGCTTCTGGTGGAGGACGCCGACGATGTTCGCCGGGTCGTTCTCGAACACCGCGACGCGGGTGTGGAAGCTGGTCGCCAGTTGCTCCTTGATGGCGTCGATCGGCGCAGCGATGTCTATAGACTCGATTTTACCGCGCGGCGTCATGATGTCCTCCACCGTCAGTTGCTCGAGTTCGAACAGGTTGAGCAGGATGGAGCGGTGCTGCTGCGGAATGAAGCGGCCCGACTCCAGCACCACCCCGCGCAGCTCTTCCGGCGACAAACGGGACGACTCGTGTCCGGCTTTGGGTTGCAGATGCAGCAGGCTCAGCAAGGGCTGAACGAACAAATTTACGAACCAGACGACGGGATAGGCTACTCGCAGCAAGGGCGTCAGGATGTAGCCGATCCGCACGGCCAGCCAATCGGGGTAGGTCGCGCCAGCCACCTTGGGTGTGATTTCGGAAAACACCAGCAGGCAGAAGGTAACGAACAGGGCTCCCGCTTCAAGAGCCCATTTCTCGTGACCGAAAACCCGCAGCGCAATGCTCCCGGTCAGCATGGCCGCGACGGAATTGACCAGCGTGTTGCCCAGCAGGATTACCCCCAGCAACTGGTCGGTCTTTCCCAGCAGAGCCACGGCCAGGCGTGCACCGCGATGGCCTTCCTGAGCCATATGCCGCAAGCGGATGCGATTGGAGGCCATCATCGCGGTTTCCGACATCGAAAAGAATGCCGAGCAGACCAGCAGTAGGGCGAGTGCGGCGAATTGCGTGGAAAGCGGTATTTCGTCCATCAGCGGCCGAGGATGACCTCGAGCACGAAGCGGCTGCCGACGTAGGCCAGCAGCAGCGTGGCAAAGCCGGCCAGGGTCCAGCGCAGGGCCAGTCGCCCGCGCCAGCCACGCAGGTGACGGCCCGTCAGCAGCGCGGCGAAGATCACCCAGGAGAGGAAGGCGAACAGTGTCTTGTGGTTGAAGGTCAGCGCCTTGCCGAACAGGGTTTCGGAGAAAAACACGCCCGAGATCAGCGTCAGGGTGAGCAGCACGAAAGCGACGTGGATCAGGCGGAACAGCAGCGCCTCCATGGTCAGCAGTGGCGGCAGACCGGCCAGCAGCGGCGAGATGCGGCCGCGGTGCAGGCCCTTTTCGGCGGTTGCCATCAGCAGGGCGTGCAGGGCGGCCAAAGTAAACAGGCTGTAGGCCAGCATGGCCATCAGGAAATGCAGGCGGAAGGCCACCGAACCGGCGTTGGCCAGCACGTGCGCCTCGGCGAACAGCGCCGGCAGCAGGGCTGCCACGGCGGCGGCCGGCAGGCCGATCACCTGCAAGCCATCCATACGGGCGTAGAAGCTCTCGATCCAGTAGAGCGCGATCGCCAGCCAGAGCATCACCGACAGCGCGATGGCAAAACCGAAGCGCATGCTGTCGCCGTCGAAGATCGCCATGCGCAGGCTGACCGCATGCGCGGCCAGCGCGACCAGCAACAGGCCGCGTTCGCCGATCTTGAGTCCGCCCACAGGTTGGTCGAGCACCGGTCCGCGCCAGCGGGAGCGCCAAAGATGTACCGCGAGGCCGGCATAGAGGGCTGCGGCCAGCAGATGCATTAAGATTGCGGGCATCGGCGAAGTCTACACCAAGCCCCCTCTCCCTTTCAGCCTCGACCCCCATTCAGCCATGCTAGACAACCTTACCCAGCGCCTCGGCCGCGTCGTCAAGAACCTGCGCGGCCAGGCCCGCCTGACCGAGGACAACATCTCCGACATGCTGCGCGAAGTGCGCATGGCCCTGCTTGAAGCCGACGTCGCGCTGCCGGTGGTCAAGGACTTCATC
>JAIOPW010000057.1 GCA_021413665.1 Rhodocyclales bacterium
CTTCATCCGGCTGGTACGGCCGCTGGGCCTCAACGAACGGATGGTGCGCACCAGCGTCTATCGTCTGTCGCAGGAAAAATGGCTGGTTTCCGAACAACTGGGACGCAAGAGCTATTACAGCCTGACCACCTCCGGCCGGCGCCGCTTCGAACATGCCTATCGGCGGATCTACGTGGCGCCCCAGGACACCTGGAGTGGCCAATGGCAACTGGTGATGATTCCATCTTCCATGGCGGGTACACAGCGCGATGCGCTACGCAAGGAACTTGCCTGGGCGGGCTACGGCGCGCTGGGTTCGGGCATCCTCGCGCACCCGTCGGCCGATACCGATGCCCTGCTCGACATCCTGCAGGAGACGGGAGCGCACGACAAGGTGGTGGCGATGAAGGCCGTCAACATCACGGCATTGACAAGCAAGCCATTGCAGGAACTGGTGCACGACTGCTGGAACCTGGAAGCGCTTTCGGCCAAGTACCTGGCCTTCGTCGACCTGTTCCGCCCCGTTCTGCGCACCATGCGCGCCGCCAGCAGCCTGGATCCCGAACAATGTTTCCTGGTCCAGACGCTGCTGATGCACGACTTCCGCAGGGCGCTGCTGCACGATCCGCAACTGCCGTCACAACTGCTTCCCGCCAACTGGAGCGGCGGCGTCGCCCGCCAGTTGTGCCGCGACCTCTACAGCGTCACCTACCCATTGGCGCAGCAGCATCTGCTCTCGGTCTGTGAAACCGCCAACGGCCCCCTGCCCCCCTCGGCACCGTATTTCTACGAACGCTTCGGCGGCCTGGTTGCACCGGCCTCGCCAGAGAAGCCCTGACTGCCAAAAGTTGATGGAGATCAAGTGATACATAGTATAGTAGATTACTAGGTGATTCTGTATCTGTTATAGTTACTGTTATAGTTACTCCCTCGACACACCCGGTTGATTGCGCAGCACCAAGGGAGTCATCACAATGAACAATGCATCACAGCCCCGAACCAGTCTTTCAGCCGACGCCACGGTGGTAACCGGGCTATTCAGGCAGGCGGCCGCAGCCGGACGCCAGGCTCTCGATCCCGCCGAATTGGCCGCCCTGCTCTGTACTTTGGGATTGTCATTGACAGCGAAATCGGCGCCGGACGGGCAACCGAACACGGTCGAACTGCGCATCAGCCTCAACAACACCCGTGAGTTCGGCATGGTCATCAGCGCCGGCTTCGGCGGGCTTGATGCGGAACTGGATGAAGCCAACTTCAGAAAGGACCGGGCATCGGTCTATGCCGTGACCGAGCTGACGGATGCCGGTGACTTCCTCGAGCTATTCCGCCGCACACTGGCTTACCAGCGGATGGCCAGTGTCGCGAAAAGGGACGGACTGTGCCTTCCCGACGGGCAGCTCAAGGCCTGCTTCGAGCGCATGCTCGCGCTCGCCGCCGTTCATTCACCAACCAGCCCTGAAGCCGAGTTCGTGTTGCAGAGCCTGGAACTGCGGGCCACCGCAATGGGCGACGTGATGTCTGTGCAAGACGCACTTTGCGAGTTTGCCCCGCCGCAAACCGGACGCCTGCCGCGTCCCATCCACAAGATAGACAAGCTGATTCATCCAGCCTCGATCGGAATTATCGGCGTCTCTTCGAGCAACATGAATTTTGGCCGGATCATTCTGCGCAATCTGATGGGCAGCGGCTACGGCAAAGAGCGCATGTGCATCATCCGCCCCGGGGAAACGGAGATCGACGGCGTCAGGTGCGTCGAAAGCCTGAAGGCGCTCGACCACAAACTCGACCTGCTGATCGTCGCCGTGGCCGCCAGCGCCGTATACGAGTTGGTCGATGAGATCATCAAGACCGACGCCGTCGAATCGGTGATGCTGATTCCCGGCAGCCTGGGCGAAACTCAAGCCAGCCGGGAACCCGCCGCCGCCTTGGCCGCACGCATCAACGCGGCGCACGGCAAGCCCGGCGGCGGTCCGGTTTTCCTCGGCGCCAATTGCCTCGGCGTCGTCTCGCACCCGGGCTCCTACGACTCCTGGTTCATTCCACTGGAACGGCTGCCGAAGCCGCGGAAGAAGCCGGAAAGAAACTCCGTCATGCTGAGCCAGAGCGGCGCCTTCATGATTACGCGCCTGAGCCAGAATCCGTGGCTCGATCCGCGCTACATGCTGGCCCTGGGCAACCAGACCGACCTGACTCACGGTGACATGCTTAGCTACTTTGCAGAGCGCCCGGAAATCGAAACCCTCGGTATCTACATCGAGGGCTTCAAGGACCTGGATGGACTCGACTTCGCCAGAGCGGTACGCAAGGCGGTGATGAACGGCAAGCAGGTCGTGGTCTATAAGTCAGGCAAGACAGCTCCCGGCATGGGCGGCGTGATGGGGCACACTGCATCCATTGCCGGCGGTCCGATACTGTTCGAGTCGGTAGTGCGTCAGGCGGGAGCCATCGTCGCCGACGATTTCAACAGCTTCGACGACCTGTTCTACGTCGCGGGCGCCCTGCACAAGAAGAAGATCGGCGGCAGGCGCCTGGGAGCAATCAGCGGCGCCGGCTTCGAGGCGGTCGGCATGGCCGACTTCATCGAGTCGGACAACTTCAGAATGACAATGGGCGAACTGGAGTCCGGCACGATCAAGAACCTCGAAGACATCCTGCTCGCCAAGAAGCTAAACGCCCTGGTCGAAGTCAGGAACCCGATCGACATCAATCCCGGCGCCGATGACGAAGCGCACCTGCAGATCGTCGAGGCCTTTCTGCAGGATCCCAACATCGATGCGGTGGTGGTCGGCCTCGATCCGACCGCCCCCTCCGTGCGCGCGCTTCAGGAAAGCAAACTGCGCCCCGGCTTCGACATCGCGGACCCGAAGAGCACCGTGCATCTTATGCCGCCGCTGGTCGATCGCAACGACAAGCCGATTATCGGCATCGTGGATGGCGGGCAGCTCTACGACGCCATGTGCGCCGGCTTGATGGACCAGGGCGTCTGCATCTTCCGCAATTGCGCCCGAGGTACCAAGGCGCTGGTGCGCTACGTCGAGGCACGCCTGTACGCCGACGCACTGAAAACCCGCAAGTGAAATAAACACGCGGCAAGCTGTTTGAATACGTTTTACATGGCAGGCATCATTAACCGAGGACAGACAATGAGCGAAACACTGAAAGCCGGCCTCACGGCCACCCGCCGCGTCGATATCGACCGCGACCGCACCATCAGCTTCATGGGCGACGATTGCAGGGTCTACTCCACGCCAAATCTGCTCTACGACATTGAAATGGCGTGCCGCGACCTGCTACTCCAGCATATCGAGGCCGGCAAGGACTCGGTCGGCACCCGGGTCGAACTTGACCATGTAGGCGCCACGCTGATGGGTATGTGGGTGGAGATCACCGTCACGCTCGGCGAAGTCAATGGCGGCGCCGTCTCCTTCGACTTCACCGCGCGCGACGCCGTCGAGGAAGTGGCCCGTGGCAAGCACAATCGTTTCATTGTCGGCGTCGAGAAGACCGCGCAACGCCTGCAAGCCAAGCGCGCCAAGGCCGGCTGAAGCAACGGTGGGAAAGTCGGCGCCGACGGCACGGCGCCGCTACTCTTCAATGACGCCGGGAAGGTTCAGCGCCTCGACAAACCCGAAGCGCGTGAAGTCGCGCACCCGCATCGGGTACAACACTCCGTCGAGGTGGTCGCATTCATGCTGCACCACCCGCGCATGGAAACCCTCCGCCGTGCGCTCGAAGCGCCGGCCGGTCTCATCGAAGCCGAGGTAATGCAGGTGCGTCCGGCGCGGCACCCAGCCACGCAGCCCCGGAACGGACAGGCAGCCTTCCCAATCCTCTTCCTCCGCGACCGATAGCGGCGCGATTTCGGGATTGATCAGCACGGTGTCGGGTACGGCCGGCGCGTCCGGATAACGGGGATTCACCATGCCGCCGAAAATCACGACGCGCAGATCGATCCCGATCTGCGGCGCGGCGAGGCCGGCGCCATCAAGGTGGGCCATGGTGTCGCGCATGTCCCGCAGCAGCGCGGTGAGTTGCGGCGTGCCGAAAGCCGTTACCGGCCGCGCGACGCGCAGCAGGCGCGGATCACCCATGCGCAGGACTTCGCGGATCATTTCGCGGACGCGGGTCATGGCGAGGTGCAAAACCGCTTCCAGGCTGTCGAACTTGATACCGTGTGCGGAATCGCCGCGCCCCGCAGCCCAGTTGGCAACCACGCAAAGTGCCGCATAGGGCACGGCCAGCTCTCTCGCCAGCGCGGCTTCCGGCATGCCGGTCATGCCGACCAGATCGGCGCCGTCGCGCTGCAGGCGGTCGATTTCTGCCGCAGTTTCGAGTCTCGGCCCCTGTGTCGCGGCATAGACGCCGCCATCGATCACTTCCTCGCCGACACTGCGAGCTACGTGAAGTAGAAGGTTGCGCACCGCCGCGTCGTAAGGATCGGTGAAATCAACGTGGATTACGGGCCCGTCACCACCCGACTGGAAGGTCATTTCGCGCCCCCAGGTGTAGTCGATGATCTGGTGCGGGACAACCAGGACACCCGGACCCATGTCCCCGCGTATGCCACCAACGGACGCCACCGAAACAACTTGCGTCGCGCCCGAGCTTTCCAGCGCGTGCATGTTGGCGCGGTAATTCACCAGGTGCGGCGGAATGGTGTGGCCATAGCCGTGGCGGGCGACAAACACCACATCGCGGGAACCGATGCGGCCGAAGGTGAGCGGGCCGGAGGGCTCGCCATAAGGCGTGCGCACTACCTCGCGATGAGAAACGTCGAGGTTCGCCAACTGGGTCAAGCCACTCCCGCCGATGATGCCAAGCATAAAAAATCCCCTGAAAATTCAATCGGAAAAGGCGCTCAGGCGTGATAGAATTGTGGGCTTTTTCCGCGTCGCACCAACGCCAAGGTTCCTATGTCCCGCGCCCTCAGAAACATCGCCATTATCGCCCACGTTGACCACGGCAAGACCACGCTCGTCGACCAGTTGCTGCGTCAGTCCGGCACCTTCGCCGCCCATCAGGCCGTTACCGAACGGGTCATGGATTCCAACGATCTCGAAAAAGAGCGCGGGATCACCATTCTGTCGAAGAACTGTGCCATCGACTATGAAGGCACCCACATCAACATAGTCGACACTCCGGGCCACGCCGACTTCGGCGGCGAAGTCGAGCGCGTATTGTCGATGGTCGACGGCGTGCTGCTGCTGGTCGACGCCGTCGAAGGCCCGATGCCGCAGACCCGCTTCGTCACGCGCAAGGCGCTGGCGCTGGGCCTCAAGCCGATCGTGGTGGTCAACAAGATCGACCGCCCCGGCGCCCGGCCCGACTGGGTCATCAGCCATACCTTCGACCTGTTCGACAAGCTCGGCGCCACGGAAGAACAGCTCGACTTCCCCGTGGTCTTCGCTTCCGCCTTGAACGGCTTCGCCATGCTCGATGCGACCAAGCCCGGCACCGACATGCGTCCGCTCTACGAGGCGATCATCAAACACACGCCGCAACCGGATGTCGACTCGGAAAAGCCGCTGCAACTGCAAATATGTTCGATCGACTACAACAGCTATGTCGGCCGCATCGGCATAGGCCGCATCAAGCAGGGCCGCATGAAGGCTGGCCAGGAAGTCACCGTGATGTACGGTGACGAGGTCAAGGGCAAATCGAAAATTGCCCAGATCATGATGTTCACCGGTCTCGAACGCGAGCAGGCGACGACAGCGGAAGCCGGCGACATCGTTCTGGTTACCGGCATCGAACAGGTCGGCATCGGCGTCACCCTCTGCGACCCGGCCGCTCCGGTCGGCATGCCGCCGCTGGTGGTCGATGAGCCGACATTGACCATGAATTTCCAGGTCAATACCTCGCCGCTGGCCGGCAAGGAAGGCAAGTACGTCACCAGCCGCCAGATCCGCGAGCGCCTGCAAAAGGAACTGCTGTCCAACGTCGCCCTGCGCGTCGAGGAAACCGAGGACGCCGACGTATTCCTGGTCTCCGGCCGTGGCGAACTGCACCTCACCATCCTGCTCGAAACCATGCGCCGCGAAGGCTACGA
>JAIOPW010000391.1 GCA_021413665.1 Rhodocyclales bacterium
AAACACCGCACCCCGGCCGGGGCATGTTTGAGGTTCAAGCTCGGAATAGCAGAGGGGGCCAAGGGGCGATTCAGAGGAGCTGCAAACTGACAGACTGTGAGACGACCGAAGGTCACTGCGAGGGAATTTGAACTAAACACCTTGCGCGTTTTACGCACATTGTCAAGCAGCGTCAACAACTTTCGATGCTGCATCGCACAGGGAACCTCTTGCATATTGGCCACGAACCCCAAAATATGTGGTCTGCGACAGGCAATTACCCTCTTTTTCGTGGTGTTGAACTGTTCCGCAATCACATTAGAATCCAGCAATGGTTACACGCAAGCAAGTCGGACCCGAGGGTGGCGCCGCGCTGGCGCCGGAGCAGAGTCGCACCAAGCCGCCACCGATGTTCAAGGTATTGCTGCTCAACGACGACTTCACTCCGATGGATTTCGTCGTTGTAGTTCTGGAAAAGTTTTTTGGCTTGTCGCGCGAGCAGTCGACGCAGGTCATGCTCAAAGTGCATCGTGAAGGTAAAGGCGCCTGTGGCGTGTATCCTCGAGATGTCGCAGCGACTAAGGTTGAACAGGTGAGCGAATTTTCACGTCGACACCAGCATCCGCTGGCTTGCGTGATGGAGGAAAACTGATGATTGCCCAGGAACTCGAAGTCAGCCTGCACATGGCCTTTGTCGAAGCCCGGCAGAAGCGCCATGAGTTCATCACCGTCGAGCATCTGCTGCTGGCGCTGCTGGACAACCCTTCTGCCGCGGAAGTACTACGCGCCTGTGCAGCCGACATCGAGGGCCTGCGCAAGGAGTTGCTGACCTTCATCAACGAGCACACACCGACCGTCGCTGGCAGCGATGAAATCGACACGCAGCCGACGCTCGGCTTCCAGCGCGTCATCCAGCGGGCGATCCTCCATGTCCAGTCCTCGGGAAAGAAGGAAGTCACGGGGGCCAACGTGCTGGTCGCCATCTTCGGCGAGAAGGACTCGCATGCGGTTTTTTTCCTGCAGCGCCAGAACGTCACACGACTGGATGTGGTGAATTTCATTTCCCATGGCATTACCAAGACGCCGCAGACGCGCGGCAAGGAGGACGCGACGGAGACCGAGGTCGAAACACAGGAAAAAGGCGGCGCCTTGGAGAGCTTCACCCAGAACCTCAACCAGTTGGCGCTGATCGGCAAGATTGATCCGTTGATCGGCCGTGACAGGGAACTTGAGCGGGTCATCCAGACGCTTTGCCGCCGGCGCAAGAACAACCCGCTGCTGGTAGGCGAAGCGGGCGTCGGCAAGACCGCCATTGCGGAAGGCCTTGCCCGCCACATCGTCGAAGGAAGCGTTCCTGAGATCCTTGCCAACGCCACCGTGTATTGCCTGGACATGGGCGCCCTCCTGGCTGGGACCAAGTATCGCGGTGACTTTGAACAGCGCCTAAAAGGTGTTCTCAAGCAGCTCGCCGACAACCCCAACGCGATCCTGTTCATCGACGAGATCCATACCCTGATCGGTGCTGGTGCGGCATCGGGCGGCACGATGGACGCGTCCAATCTGCTCAAGCCGGCCTTGTCTTCCGGTGCTCTGAAGTGCATCGGCGCCACCACCTACTCCGAATTCCGTGGCGTGTTCGAGAAAGATCACGCGCTGTCACGCCGCTTCCAGAAGGTCGACGTCAACGAACCCTCTGTCGATGAAACCGTTTCCATTCTGCGCGGCCTCAAGTCCCGCTTCGAGGAGCACCATGGCGTCAAGTATTCTGCGGCGGCCATTTCCAGCGCAGCCGAACTGGCGGCAAAGTACATTAACGACCGCCACCTGCCGGACAAGGCCATCGACGTGATCGACGAGGCCGGCGCAGCACAGCGCATCCTGCCGAAGTCGAAGCAGAAAAAGACTATCGGCAAGCTCGAGATCGAGGACATCGTCGCCAAGATAGCGCGTATTCCACCACAGCATGTTTCGGCCGACGACCGTTCGGCGCTGAAGAATCTCGACCGCGACCTGAAGAACATGGTCTTTGGCCAGGAAGCTGCGATTGATGCGCTCGCGAAGGCAATCAAGATGTCGCGGTCCGGCCTTGGCGATCCGCAAAAGCCGATTGGCTGCTTCCTGTTCTCCGGACCCACCGGTGTCGGCAAGACCGAGGTGGCCCGGCAGCTGGCTTACGGCATGGGCATCGAGCTGATCCGCTTCGACATGTCGGAATACATGGAACGTCACGCCGTGAGCCGGCTGATCGGGGCGCCTCCCGGCTATGTCGGCTTTGACCAGGGAGGACTTCTTACCGAAGCCGTAACAAAGAAGCCACACGCCGTGCTGCTGCTCGACGAAATCGAGAAGGCGCATCCGGAAGTGTTCAATATCCTGCTGCAGGTGATGGACCACGGCACCCTGACCGACAACAATGGGCGCAAGGCGGATTTCCGCAACGTCGTGATCGTCATGACCACAAACGCCGGCGCGGAAGCTTTGCAGAAGACCAGCATCGGCTTCACCGCCAACAAGGGACAAGGCGACGAAATGGCCGACATCAAGCGCATGTTCACGCCCGAGTTCCGCAACCGCCTTGATGCAATCATTTCCTTCCGCGC
>JAIOPW010000116.1 GCA_021413665.1 Rhodocyclales bacterium
GACCACAGTGGCAAGCCGTTCCCGGCGTGCCACTTTTCGTTTGTGGATGCGGGGCTTACCCGGGTGTTCGTTCCGGGGTCAGGCTGTAGCCAGTCGCCGCGTTTCCAGGCTGCGCTCGTCGATCGGCAGGTGGCAAAGCGCCGCGACGACGCCGAGCAGGATGCAGATGCCCCAGATCGTGTTGTATGACCCGGTGGCATCGAACAGCTTGCCGCCCAGCCAGACGCCGAGGAAGCTGCCGACCTGGTGGCTGAAGAACACCAGCCCGGAGAGCATGCCGAGGTAGCGCACGCCAAACACCTGGGCGACGATGGCGTTGGTCAGCGGCACCGTCGATAGCCACAGCAGCCCCATTGTCGCCGCGAACAGGTAGGCGCTGGCCGGCGTCAGCGGCACCCAGAGGAACAGGCCGATGGCCACGCTGCGGATGGCGTAGATCGCCGACAGCAACAGCCGCTTGGGCGCGCGATTGCCGAGGTAGCCGGCGCCGTAGCTGCCGAATACGTTGAACAGGCCGATCAGGGCCAGGCAGGTCATGCCGACATTGGCGCCCAGGCCCTTGTCGAGCAGGTAGGTGGGGAAATGCACGCCAATGAAGACGACCTGGAAGCCGCAGACAAAATAGCCCAGGTTGAGCAGCAGGTAGCCCTTTTCGCGCACGGCTTCGTGCAAGGCTTCGCGCCCGGTCTGGCCCTTGCTGGCGGCCGCGGCGACGAGCCCCTTGGTCAGCGCACCCCCCAGCGGGATGATCAGCAGGGCGCCGGCGGCGAATATCAGCAGGGTGCCGAACCAGCCCATGCCGTTGATCAGGCCCGACGCCACCGGAATCATCAGGAACTGGCCGAAGGAACCGGCCGCGGCGACCACGCCCATCGCCCAGCCGCGCCTTGCCTCCGGCACCAGGTTGCCCAGAGCGGCAAACACCACGCTGTAGGTGCAGCCGCTTTGCGCCGCGCCTATCATCAGGCCGGCCGTCGCCGCGAGTCCCGTGCCGGTGGTGGCGTAAGCCATGCCGAGCAGGCCAAGTGCATAGAGGCCGCTGGCGCCCCACAGCACGCGGCGCGCGCCGTAGCGGTCGGCGAGGAAACCGGCGAAGGGCTGGGTCGCGCCCCACAAGAGATTTTGCAGCGCCAGGGCGAAAGAAAACACTTCGCGGCTCCACTGGTGCTCCATGCTCATCGGCGTCAGGAACAGGCCGAAGGTATGCCGAATGCCCATCGCCACGCAGACGATCAGCGCGGCGAAGGCGAGGACGCTGGCAAGCGAGCGCCGGGGAATTGCGGTGGGTGTGCTCATCATCTGGCGGATGCTAACATCACCGATCGCTTACGATTTCCATGCCATGAACAAGGCTTTTGTCAAAGAATCCGACGACGAGGACGAGGACGAGGCGCCCGAATCGAGCTTGCCCGCCGGCACCAAAAACTACATGACGGTGCGTGGTCATGGGCAGCTTCGCACCGAATTCGAGCATCTGGTCAAGGTCGAACGTCCCGAAATCGTCAAGGTGGTTTCATGGGCGGCGGGCAACGGCGACCGCTCCGAGAATGGCGACTACATCTACGGCAAGAAGCGGCTGCGCGAAATCGACCGGCGCATCCGCTTCCTGACCAAGCGGCTGGAATCGGCGGTGATCGTCGACCCGACGGACCAGCGCGACTGCGACCAGGTTTTTTTCGCCGCCACGGTTACGCTGTGCGGTGCCGATGGCGCGGAGGCGACTTACCAGATTGTCGGCATCGACGAGGCCAATGCGCAGGAGGGCCGCATTAGTTGGGTCTCGCCGCTGGCGCGCGCCCTGCTCAAGGCGCGCGAAGGCGATACGGTGCGTTTCGACAGCCCCGGCGGCCTGCGCGAACTCGATGTGGTCGACGTCCGCTACGAGTGAGTCAGGCCCGCCTGATGGCGTGATTTGCCCAGAGCACTATTCCGAAGAGAACCATGGCGCCGGCCTGGTGGGCCGCGCCGAGCGCCACCGGCACCTGCAACAGCAGCGTCGCGATGCCCAGACCCACCTGCACCGCCAGCCACAGCGTCAATACCGCGGCAGGCAGCCGCGCCGTGGGCGTCTCGGTCCATATCCGCCAGGAAAACCAGGGGATCAGCCCCATCAGCGCCCAGGCGATCAGGCGGTGGTCGAACTGTACCGTCGCCATGTTGGTGAAGAAGTTCAGCCACAGCGGCTCGACCACGAAGGCTTCCGGCGGCAGGAAATGCCCGTTCATCAGCGGGAAGGTGTTGTAGGCCAGTCCGGCCCGAATGCCAGCCACCAGCGCGCCCGACAGCACCATGATGAACACCAGCGCCACCAGCCAGTTGCCGAGGCGCCGTGTCGCCAGCGCCGACTTCTGCCACATGGCGCCAGCGGCGCGGCGCGGTTGCAACATCCCCAGCCCGGTCCAGTACATCAGGCCGAAGAGCAGGAAGGCCAGTCCCAGATGTGCCGCCAGCCGGTATTGCGACACGCGCGGATCGTCGACCAGGCCGCTCTTGACCATGTACCAGCCCATCGCGCCCTGCAGGCCGCCGAGGATGAAGAAGCCGAACACCTTGCCTGCCAGTGCACCGCGCAGCCGGCCGCGGACGAGGAACCAGACATAGGGCAGGAAGAAGACCACGCCGATCAGGCGGCCGGAAAGGCGGTGCGCCCATTCCCACCAGAAGATGAACTGGAAACCTTCAAGCGTCATGTCGTGATTGCGCTTGATGAACTCCGGCGTCTGCTGGTACTTGGCGAAGAGTTCCAGCCAGTCGGCGTGGGACAGGCGGGTGACGCCGCCGACGACCATGGTCAGGAAAACCAGGGCGCAGCAGGCGAACAGCCACCATGCCACGGCGCGTTGCGAGTTGGTTGTCGTCATTTTCAGTCCGTACTTGCCAGCCAATGGCCTGATTTTCCGCCGGCCTTTTCCAGCAGGCGGATGTCTTCGATGGTCATGCCGCGGTCAACCGCCTTGCACATGTCGTAGATGGTCAGCAGGCCCACCGCGGCGGCGGTCAGCGCCTCCATTTCGACGCCGGTGCGGCCGACCGTTTCCGCGGTGACTTCGATGGTCACACGATGGCGCCTGGCATCGAGCGTGAATTCGGCGGCGACGCGGGTCAGCGCCAGCGGGTGGCACAGCGGGATCAGGTCGGAGGTGCGCTTGCTGGCCTGGATCGCGGCAAGGCGCGCAATGCCCAGTACGTCGCCCTTTTTTGCCGAGCCGCCCTTGATCAGGTCGAAGGTGGCGGGGGCCATGCGGATGTGGCCTTGCGCGCGCGCCAGGCGGGTGGTTTCGGCCTTGGCGCCGACATCGACCATATGGGCCTGGCCGGCGGAATCGAAGTGGGACAGCGGCGCGGCGCGCGGCTTGGTCGCTGGTTTGCGGGGTGGATTCATGAAATACCCTGACACAACTCGTTTTTGC
>JAIOPW010000058.1 GCA_021413665.1 Rhodocyclales bacterium
GTTCGGCATTCTAGTCGCGTTTGCGAGAGCGGGGAAAGGCTCCCGCCGGGCATGCCGGCGGCTTTCAGCAAGAAAATATCATGGCTGCCAACGACCATCCAGAAATCACCAACGCCGAGTTTGCCCAGTTCCAGAAGCTGATCTACAAGATTGCCGGGATCAGCCTGGCAGACAGCAAGAAGGTGCTGCTGGTCGGGCGGTTGGGGCGGCGGCTCAAGCACCACGGGCTTTCCAGCTTCGCCGAGTACTACCGCTTCGTCGCCGGCGGTGACGACCCCGGCGAATTGCAGACCATGGTCGATCTGCTCACCACCAACGAGACCTACTTCTTTCGCGAAGAAGCCCACTTCGAGTTCCTGAGCAAGACCATCGTCGCCCAACACCCCGCCGGCAGCCCCTTCAACGTCTGGAGCGCCGCCTCCTCGACCGGCGAGGAGATCTACACGATTTCCTTCGTGCTGGCCGAGGCCCTGGGCCTCGACGCCAACTGGACCGTCACCGGCTCCGACATCTCCACCGCGGTGCTGGCCACGGCGCAGCGCGGCCTGTACTGGCTCGACCGCACCCGCGGCCTGCCGCAATCCTACCTGCGCAAGTATTGCCTGAAGGGCGTGCGCACCCAGGAAGGCGGCTTCATGATCGCCCCCGAAATCAAGCGCCACACCAAGTTCATGCAGGTGAACCTGAACAAGGCGCTGCCCGTGCTGGGCAAGTTCCACGTCATCTTCCTGCGCAACGTGATGATCTATTTCGACGCCGAGACCAAACGCCAGGTCGTCGCCCGCCTGGTCGAGCAACTGCATCCCGGCGGCTATTTCATCGTCGGCCATTCGGAGAGTCTCAACGGCCTCACCGATACCTTGCGCGCCATAAAACCGACTATCTACCAGTTGCCTGTCTGATCATGGCCCCCAAAATCAAGGTAATGATCGTCGACGACTCGGCCGTGGTGCGCCAGGTCAATCGCGAAACGCTGGAACGCGAACCCGACATCGAAGTCATCGGTGCCGCGATCGATCCGATCTACGCGCTGGAAAAGATGAAGGTGCAGTGGCCGGACGTGCTGGTGATCGACATCGAAATGCCGCGCATGGACGGGCTCACCTTCCTCAGGAAGATCATGGCCGAGCACCCGACGCCGACCATCGTCTGCTCGTCCCTCGCCGAGAAGGGGGCCAGCGCCACCATGGATGCCCTGGCGGCGGGGGCGCTCGCCATCATCACCAAGCCCAAGGGCGGGGTGAAGCAGTTCCTTCAGGATGCCGGTGACGACCTGGTCTCGGCCGTGCGCGCCGCCGCCCGGGCCAACATGCGCCGGGTGAGCCCCGGCGCTGCCCGTCCTTTGGCGCCGCCACCCAAGCTGACGGCCGACGTCATGCTCGCCGCCCAGGCGGCCAGCACCCGCGCCATGGCCAATACCACCGACCGCGTGGTGGCGATCGGCACCTCCACCGGCGGCACCCAGGCGCTCGAAGCGGTGCTGACCAAATTGCCCAACGTCGGCAGCGGCATCGTCATCGTCCAGCACATGCCCGAGAAATTCACCGCCATGTTCGCCGAGCGGCTCAACAGTCTGTGCAAGCTCGAAGTGCGCGAAGCCCAGAACGGCGACCGTGTCATGCCCGGCCGCGCCCTGATCGCCCCCGGCGGGCGCCACATGATGCTCCGGCGCAGCGGCGCCCAGTACTACGTCGAGGTCGCCGACGGCCCGCTGGTCAACCGGCACAAGCCCTCGGTCGACGTGCTGTTCCGTTCCGTGGCGCAGATCGCCGGGCGCAACGCGCTGGGCGTGATCATGACCGGCATGGGCGACGACGGCGCGCGCGGCATGAAGGAAATGCACGACGCTGGCGCAAAAACCATCGCCGAAGACGAATCCACCTGCGTCGTGTTCGGCATGCCGAAGGAAGCGATCAAGCTCGGCGGCGTGGACCGGGTCGTGCCGCTGGACCAGATCCCCTCTGAAATCATCGCCTACGGTTGAACCAACCAGGAACACGAGTCCGATCATGTCGCCCATCGACCACGACCCCAGGGAACTCGAGCGCCGCGCCCGCAACATCAATCCGGGCGGCTGGACGGTCGAGACCGAACGCCCGATCACGACCCTGCTCGGCTCCTGCGTCGCGGTCTGCCTCTACGACCCCAAGCTGCGCCTGGCCGGCATGAACCACTTCCTGCTGCCCAGCCGGACCAAGACCGCTGGCGACGACACGGATGTGATCCTGGCCGGCGACTATTCGATGGAGGTGCTGCTCAACACCATGCTCAACAAGGGCGCGGCGAAGAACCGCATCGTCGCCAAGGCCTTTGGCGGCGGCACCATCGTCACCTCGATCCTGATGGCCATCGGCCAGCGCAATGCGGATTTCGCCAGGGAATGGCTGGAGCGCGAGGGCATTCATCTGGCGGCCCAGGATTTCGGCGGGGCCTGGTCGCGCAAGGTGATATTCACCCCCGACGGCGGCGACGCCTTCTGTCGCCGCCTGCCCATCAGCCAGCCCGGCGTGCAGGACGTGGTCAAGGCCGAGAGCGACTACGAGAAGTCCCTGCACCGTCCGCCCAAGCCGACGGGCGAGAAGAAGATCGAACTGTTTTGAGTCTGGACTCCCGGGATACGACATGGACGTAAAAACGATACTGATCCAGATAGGGCAGACGGCCGCTGCGGACGATCTGATCTTCCCGACCACCACCGAAATGGCGCTGCGGGTACAGCGAATGCTCGACGATCCCGACTGTTCGCTGGACCAGCTCGCCAAGCTGGTGCAGGCCGATCCGTTGCTGGCGGCGCGGGTCGTGGCGGTGGCCAATTCGGTGATCTACAACCGCACCGGGCGCAGCATTACCGACGTCAGGAACGCGGTCTCGCGCATCGGCTTGAATACGCTGCGGGTGCTTGCTGCGGCGGTCGTGGTGCGGCAGATGGAAGGCATGGCGCGCACCGAAGAACACCGGGCGCTCGCGGTTCGGCTGTGGGAGCACACGGCCCATGTCGCGGCGCTGTGCCAGGTCATCGCGCGCCGCGTCACGCATGTCAATCCGGATACCGCATTCTTTGCCGGCATCATTCACGAGGTGGGTGGTTTCTACCTGATCGCGCGCGCCCCGGATTACCCCGGCCTGCTCGACGCCGGACACGGCAGCCTGCTGGCCTGGGACGAGGGCGGCGCGGCGGAAGTCGGCCGCGCCGTGCTCAGGCGGCTTTCCACACCCGCCGCGGTGAGCGATGCGGTCGAGTGCCTGTGGGCGGGCTACCTGACGATGCCGCCGCAATCGCTGGGCGACACCCTGTTGCTGGCCGACCAGTTGGCGCCGGTGGAGTCGCCGCTGTCCCAGCTTGCCGGCACCGGGCGCGAGGGTACGGAAGCGAAAATCGACGTCGCGTTCGATGACGAAACCCTTAGCGGTATCCTGGAAGAATCTGCGGCGGATGTCGCCTCACTGATCGACGCCTTGCGCGCCTGATCAGGACAAGGCGCTGCGGACGCTTTCGATCAGGACGTCAAGCTCGACAATCAGCGCTTCACATGGCGCGCCGATTTCCTGTGCCGCCGGATTGGCGCGAAGTGCCGAATGAAGGGCGGTGGCGGCCTCGGCGATCCGCGTCGCGCCGATTGCGCCGGCGGAACCTTTCAGGGTGTGGGCCAGCGCCTTGATGGCATCCCGATCATTCGCGGCCAGCGCCGCGGCGAGTTGCGCCGCATCCGTGGCATGGCTGTCGGCGAACAGGATCAGCATGCGGACGAATTTCGTTGCATCGCCGCGCATCGCCGCCAGCCCGCGTTCGATGTCGAGCCCGGAGATTTTCGTCAGCCGCCGCAGCGGGTCGGCCGGTACCGCGCCCGCGGTACCGGCCGACCCGCTGTCCGCGGGCACACACATTTCGCCCTGCGGCGCCGGCGAGGTTTTCGGCAGCCACTTCAGCAGCGTGGCATAGAGCGTATCGGGATCGACCGGCTTGGCGACGAAATCGTCCATGCCGGCCTCGGCACAGGCGCGGCGGTCCTCCTCGAAGGCATTGGCGGTCATGGCCAGGATCGGTACGGTTTTCCTCTGCGCCAGGGCGCGGATGGCGCGGGTCGCCTCGAGGCCGTCCATGTGCGGCATCTGCATGTCCATCAGGATCAGGTCGTAGGCGGTGGCGCGAGCCTTGTCGAGGGCCTCGCGGCCATCGACGGCGACATCGACGGCCAGCTCCGCGCCGTGCAGCAGGTCGAGCGCGACCTCGCGGTTGATCGCATTGTCTTCGGCCAGCAGCAGGCGGGCGCCGCCATGGTGCAGGCGCAGCGTGGTTTCGGCATCCTCCGCCGGAGATCCGATGGTGGTGGGCATCGCAGTCCGGCCGCGTTGCAGGCGGGCGGTGAACCAGAAGCTGCTGCCCTTGCCCGGCGTGCTGTCGGCGCCGACTTTCCCGCCCATCAGTTCGGCCAGGCGGCGCGTGATGACGAGGCCGAGACCGGTGCCGCCGTACTTGCGGGTGGTCGAGGTGTCGGCCTGCTCGAAGGCGTGGAACAGGCTGTCGATCTTGTCCGCTGCGATGCCGATGCCGGTGTCGGTGACTTCGAAGCGGACCAGCAGGCTATCCGACGTGTCGTCAAGCAGCCGCGCGCGCAGGGTGACTGAGCCCTGCTCGGTGAACTTGATCGCGTTGCTGGTGTAGTTGAACAGCGCCTGGCGCAGCCGGGTGGGGTCGCCCTGCAACCATGGCGGGACGCCGTTCGCATCGATTTCGATGACAAGCCCCCTGGTACGCGCCTGTACCGAGATCAGCGAGCGAATCTGGTCGAAGATTGCCGGCAGCGAAAAATCGGCCTGTTCCAGGGTCAGCTTGCCGGCCTCGATCTTGGAGACGTCGAGGATGTCGTTGATGATGGCCAGCAAGTGGTTCGCCGCCGTGTCGATCTTGCCCAGCCGGTCGGCCTGTTCGGGCGTCGGACCGGACCGGCGCAGCAGGTGGGTCAGCCCGATGATGGCGTTCATCGGGGTACGGATCTCGTGGCTCATGTTGGCCAGGAACACGCTCTTGGCGACGCTGGCGGCTTCGGCCGTTTCCTTGGCGCGGACCAGCTCCTCCGTGCGCGAGACCACGAGTTCTTCAAGATGATGACGATACAAGTCGAGTTCCCGGTCGGCCTTCCTGCGCTCGGTGATGTCGCTCATCGTACTGATGATATGGGGAACTCCGTCGATGTCGATGCTGGCTGCCGACATCAGGCCATAGCGTATGCCGCCATCCTTGGCTCGAAAACTCGTTTCGAAGCCGCGAACCAGTCCGTCCTTGCGCAATCCGTCAATCACTTGCTGCCGGTCGTCCAGATCAACCCAGATATTCAGTTCCAGCGAGGTGCGGCCGATGACATCGTCTTCCCTGTATCCCAGATTGCTGGTGAAGCCGCGGTTGATAGAGACATACATCCCGTCAGGCAGCCGGCTGATCGCCATCGCATCGGGAATCAGGTAGAAGGCCTTCTTGAACCTTTCCTCGCTGAGCTTCAGCGCGCGATCGGCCCGCAAGCGCTCGGTGATGTCCATGTGCATGCCGATCATGCGCCGCGCCTTGCCGTCCTTGTCGCGGCTGACCACCATGCCGCGGTCGAGTATCCACTTGTAGCCGCCGTCTTTGCACAGGACGCGGTGTTCGCAGGTATAAACGGCTGTCTTGCCGTCCAGACAGGCGTGCACCCGTGCCAGTGTTTGCGCAATGTCCTCGGGGTGTACGCGCTTTTTCCACTCGTCCAGGCCGTTGCCGATCTCGTCTTCGGCGAAGCCGAGCATTGCCTTCCATTGCGTGGAGAAGAACACCGTGCTGTCGGCAATGTTCCAGTCCCATATTCCGTCGCCCGAACCTTCAATGGCGAACTTCCACCGGTATTCGCTCTCCTTGAGCGCGATTTCCCGCTGCACCAGGGTTTTCAGCAGTCGATTGAAACCACCGATCAGTTCGCCGATTTCGTCCTTGCGGGTGACCGGCAAGGGTTGCGGGTGTTCGTCGGTAGCGCCCTGAATCGCCAGCGCATTCGCGGCATCGACCAGCGGTGCAAGCTGGCGCCGCACCATCCACCAGGTCAGGACGCCCGCCAACAAGGTCAGGATGATCGCCGCCCGCAGCATGCGTTGCTGCATGTCGCGGATCGGGGCGAAGGCTTCTTCGACGGGCAGCAGGGCGGCGACGTACCAGTCCGACGCAGGAATTTGCCTGACGGAGACCAGCACCTCCGTACCCAGCGGGTTGACGAAATGATCGGAACCCTCGTGGCCGGCAAGGAAGTGGTCGATCACCGGGCTGATTCCAGGGGCAGGGAGACGCTCCATGATGCGGCGTTTGTCGGTGGCGGTGACGATCAGCCGTTGCTTCCGCGCGACCAGCAGATAGCCGCCGGTCTTGCCATGCGTGCTCCTGGCCAGTTTGTCGAGAAAATTCGGTTTGCCCAGGTCGACCACGCCCGCCAAGGCGCCGATAACCGTGCCTTGGCCGTCCCGAATGGGGACTGTCATGCCGAATACCGGCGACTTCAATTTTTTGCCCATGACCGGCTGGCTGATGGTCGTTTTTCCTTCTCTCAACGTCGCGGCGACCGAATCGATGTCCATGTAGTTGACGCCAACCCGGTTTGCCGACAAGGGAAGCTCGGCGATTGCGGTGCCATCGAGCCTGTAGGCAATGACACCACCGCTGAAGGGTTCCACGAGATGCAGGCGGTCTCCCAGGAACACCTGCAAGGCGGACGGCTTGGCGAGCATGGCCGGATCGATTCTGCGGGCGACTATGTCGAGCATGCCGAACCGCTCTTCGAACTCATGGGTGACGTTTTCGGCGGCCATGGAAACCGCCGAGAACTGCTGTTGGCCAAGCAAGCGCTCCAGGTCCTGTTGCAGCATGCGGCTGGTGTAATACGCCAGCGACCAGATGCTGACCACGAAAATGACCAGCGTGCCCAGCGTAATGCGCGCCTTGAGCGACTGCCAGCGAAACGGGTTGCTCATCCGGGGTTCAGCCTGGCTGCGCAGGCACCTCGCGCTTGCTGCCGTCATCGTTTATGGCGACGTAGGTGAATTGCGCCTCGGTGACCTTGACCACCACTGGGTTGGCCGGGTGGCGCTCGGCAAAGACCTGGATGTCCACGGTGATCGAGGTGCGGCCGACCTTCACGATTTCGGCGTAGAAGCTGACGATGTCGCCGACCGAGATCGGCTGCTTGAAGAGGAAGGAATTCACCGCCACGGTGGCGATGCGGCCGCGCGCCCGGCGCATGGCGGGAATTGCCGCGGCGACGTCGCATTGCGCCATGACCCAGCCGCCGAAGATGTCGCCGTTGCCGTTCATGTCCGCCGGCATCGGCATCACCCGCAGCACCGGTTCGCGACCCGGGATCTTGACGCCTTCGTGGCCCATCGGAGTCCTCCGCAATTTATGCGATTCGTCGAACGCACAGTATATGGCGCGCGGACTGGATGAAACCGCTTTGCACTATAGTCGGGGCTGGACTTGGAGCCTACGTCGGCAGGACCTCAATGCGGCAAGTCATCGAATCCGGGAGCGGGACCGAGCGCGCCAGCCAGGTGCCAGCGGCCTGGTGCGTGGCCGCCATGCCGGAAGTCGGCGCCGGCGGAACGGCGATTTGATGTCCCACGCGCGGGCGGTTGCGCTGATGGTGCTGGTCACCCTGCTCTGGAGCATCGCCGGCGTCGTCACCCGACACCTGGATGCCGCGCGCAGCTTCGAGCTCACCTTCTGGCGCAGCGGCTTCAATGCGCTGGCGCTGGTCATTGCGCTCGGCGCGCTGCGCGGTGCGGCCGCATGGCGGGGCATCCTCGGCGGCAACCGTGCGATCTGGATTTCGGGTCTGTGCTGGAGCGTGATGT
>JAIOPW010000117.1 GCA_021413665.1 Rhodocyclales bacterium
TTCGAACAACTGCTCGGTGACGGCTCGCAATGGGGGATCGATATCCGGTATGCCGTGCAGCCCAGCCCGGATGGCCTGGCGCAGGCCTTCCTCATCGGCCGCGATTTCCTCGGCGATCACCCATCGGCCCTGATACTGGGCGACAACCTGTTCTATGGCAATGACTTTGCCGCCCGTTTGCAACGCGCGACCCGCAACGACGCCGGTGCCACAGTGTTCGCCTATGCGGTCAGCGATCCAAAGCGCTACGGCGTGGTTGAGTTCGATGCCGCCGGTCGTGCCATAAGCATAGAGGAAAAGCCCGCCTCGCCGAAGTCGCGCTATGCCGTCACCGGCCTGTATTTCTACGACAACCAGGTATGCGACATCGCGTCGCGGCTGAAACCCTCAGCGCGTGGCGAACTTGAGATTACGGACCTAAACCGGATCTACCTCGAAAAGAACCAGCTCAAAGTCGAGATCATGGGCCGCGGCATAGCCTGGCTCGACACCGGAACTCACGAATCGCTGCTCGAAGCCGCCCAATTCATAGCGGTTATCGAAAAGCGCCAGGGCCTAAAGGTGGCCTGCCCGGAGGAAGTGGCGTGGCGACAAAAATGGATCGACGACGAACAACTGGCAACGCTAATCGCGTCCTTGTCCCGGAGCGGTTATGGCGAATACCTGGCTGGTTTGCTGAAGCACGGAGTTATCGGATGAAGGTGATACCCACGGCAATTCCGGATGTGCTGCTCATTGAGCCCGAGGTATTCAATGATTCGCGTGGCTACTTCTACGAGAGCTGGAACCGCCACAGCTTTGCTGAACTCGGCATCGACGCCGACTTCGTGCAGGACAACCACTCGAAGTCGCAGCGCAACGTATTACGCGGCCTGCACTACCAGGTCGAGCATGCCCAGGGCAAGTTGATCCGGGTTACCTTCGGCGAAGTCTATGACGTGGCTGTGGACATGCGTCGCTCGTCGGCAACCTTCGGCCAATGGGTCGGCTTCACGCTCTCCGCCTCCGACCACCGCATGGCCTGGATCCCACCCGGCTTCGCCCATGGCTTCTGCGTCACCTCGGACTCTGCCGAGTTTCTGTACAAGACCACCGACTACTGGAGTCCGGCGCATGAACGCACGCTATTGTGGAACGATCCGCAGCTCGCCATTCCCTGGCCGCTGACCGGAGAGCCTTTGCTGACGGCCAAGTGCGTGGCCGGCAACCTTCTGGCCGAGGCTGAAACCTTCGCATGAAGATTCTGCTCACCGGATGCGCCGGACAGCTCGGCCGTGAACTCAAGCGTTCGCTCGCCAGCCTTGGCGAGGTAGTCGCCTGCGACCGCCGCCAGATCGACCTCGCCGATCCGGATGCCGTGCGCGACGCGGTGCGTGCCATCGCTCCCGACGCCATCGTCAATGCCGCCGCCTATACCGCCGTCGACAATGCCGAGGCCGAACCGGCAACTGCCGGCGCCATCAACACCGTGGCGCCCGGCATCCTCGCCGACGAAGCCAAACGCCTGGGGGCACTGCTGGTCCACTATTCGACCGATTACGTGTTCGACGGCGCCAAACCCACGCCCTATATCGAGGACGACGTCACGGCACCGCTCTCGGCCTACGGGCGCAGCAAACGGGACGGAGATCTGGCGATTGCGGCGTCGGGCGCCCGCTACCTGATACTGCGCACCAGTTGGGTCTATGGCCTGCATGGCGCCAATTTCATGAAGACCATGCTGCGCCTGGCTCGCGAGCACGACGAACTGCGCGTCGTGGACGACCAGATCGGCGCACCGACCTGGACGCGTCATCTTGCCGACGCCACCGCCATGATCCTTGCCCGCGACGAAACACCGCAAGGCGTCTACCATCTCGCCGCCGCCGGGGAAACAAGCTGGCATGGCTATGCCGAAGCCATCGTCGCGGAGGCGCGCGTCGCCGGCTTGCTGGAAAAATTGCCGGGAGTCCGCCGTATCACCAGCGCCGACTATCCCTTGCCGGCGCTACGCCCCACCAACTCGCGGCTCGACTGCTCGCGCTTCCACCGTGACTTCGGTCTGGCCCTGCCCGACTGGCGCACGGGACTGATCGATTGCCTTGCCGACGCACGATTCTGACTCTTTCATAACACTACGAAACATGGCTGTCACCCCCACTTACGACGAATCCTCCTTCCGCGTCCTCAAGGGACTCGAACCGGTGCGCGAGCGCCCCGGCATGTACACCCGCACCGACTCGCCGGCGCACATCATCCAGGAAGTCATCGACAACTCCGCCGACGAAGCGCTCGGCGGTCACGCGAAGAACCTGCATGTCCTGCTGCATCTCGACGGCTCGATCACGGTCACCGACGATGGCCGCGGCATTCCCGTCGGCCTCCATCCCGACGAGAAGATTCCGGTGGTGGTCCTGGCCTTCACCCGCCTGCACGCGGGCGGCAAGTTCGACAAGAGCGTGGGCAACTCGGCCTATGCCTTTTCCGGCGGCCTGCATGGCGTCGGCGTCGCCGTCACCAATGCGTTGTCCACCCGCGTCTCGGTGGAAGTGCGGCGCGAAGGAAAGATCTGGACTGTCGAGTTCTCCGGCGGCGGGGAAAACATTGGAGTCCTGACCGATACCGGTCCCTGCGGTCGCCAGAGCGGCACCCGGGTACGCGTCTGGCCGGATCCAAAGTATTTCGACGCGCCGCGTGTGCCGCCAGCGGAGCTTGAACGCCTTCTGCGCTCGAAAGCCGTGCTGCTTCCCGGCGTCAAGGTCCGCCTCGATATCGAGCTGGCGGACGGCAACATCAGCAGCAAGACCTGGAGCTATCCGACCGGACTGGCCGGCTACCTGGCTGAACTGGCCGGCACTGCCGAAGCGGTCGCACCGCTCTACGCCGCCGAAAAGTACGCCGACGCCGACCATGCCGATTTCGCCACCGGCGAAGGCGCGGCCTGGGCCATCGGCTGGCACGTTGATGCCGTTGCTTCCGAGTCCTACGTCAACCTGATCCCGACCGTCGCCGGCGGCACCCACGAATCCGGCTTGCGTGCCGGCGTGTTCGAGGCGGTCAAGTCCTTCATCGAGCACCGCGCCCTGCTGCCGCGCGGCGTCAAGCTGCAGCAGGATGATGTCTGCGCGCGCATGGCCTACGTGCTGTCGGCGCGCATCCTCGATCCGCAGTTCCAGGGCCAGGTGAAGGAAAAACTCAATTCGCGCGAGGCCGTGAAGCTGGTCTCGAGCATGATCCGCGATCCTTTCGAAATCTGGCTCAACCAGCATGTCGAGGCCGGCAAGGCAATCGCCGAACTCTCGATCAAACAGGCGCTGGCGCGGCAGAAGAATGCGCAGAAGGTCGAGAAGCGCAAGCAGTCCGGTGTCGCCGTGCTGCCGGGCAAGCTTTCCGATTGCGAATCGACCGACCTGGCCGAAAACGAACTCTTCCTGGTCGAGGGCGATTCCGCCGGCGGCTCGGCCAAGATGGCGCGCAACAAGGAAACCCAGGCCATCCTGCCGCTGCGTGGCAAGGTGCTCAATTCATGGGAAGTGGAAGCCGGCCGGCTGTTCGCCAACGCCGAGATCCACGATATCGCCGTTGCGCTGGGCGTAGACCCGCATCGCCCGGAAGACACTCCTGATTTGTCCGGCCTGCGCTACGGCAAGCTGATCATCATGTCGGACGCCGACGTCGACGGCTCGCACATCCAGACCCTGCTGCTGACCCTGTTCTATCGCCATTTCCCGGCCCTGATCAGTCATGGCCACATCTACATC
>JAIOPW010000059.1 GCA_021413665.1 Rhodocyclales bacterium
TCTTGGCGACTTCGTCGTCCCAGCCAATGGTATTGACGTAGGGGTTCATGCGTGGCGTCGACACCATGTTGGCGTCGATGTCGACTTCGATGCCTTCCAGGAAATTGACCAGGCCGATGCGCTCGATCATTTCGCCGGTGCGCTCGTGCTCCAGCGCGTTTTCGGCGAAGAAGTCGATGGTCTTCTGGCCCAGTTCGACCAGCTTCTCGTAATCTTCATCGGTCTTCAGCGGCAGGAAGGGGATTACCACGGTGCCCATCAGGTCGCCGATCTTCAGCGTGCGCTTGCCGCCCATCAGGATGGTTGCGCCCTTGTCGGTGCCGGTTGCCAGGGCGCCGGTCATGACGTTGATGCAGTGCATGCAGCGCACGCAATCCTTGTTGTCGATTTCAAGCGCCTGGCTGTCGTTGAGTGCCACGCTGCTGAAGTGAGCGTCCTTGCGGACGGCCTTGATTTCCTTGATCTGGATCGCCTTGGTCGGGCAGCGGGCAACGACGTCGTTCACCAGCTCGTTCATGCCGTGCTTGGCGAACCACTTCTTCGCCAGCGCCTCGTCGGTGCGGATGTTGTCACGCCAGGTGCCGATCACGGCCATGTCCGAGCGCTGGATGGAATTCATGCAGTCGTTGGGGCAGCCGGAGAACTTGAACTTGAACTTGTAGGGCAGGGCCGGACGGTGGATGTCGTCGAGGAATGTGTTGAGCACCTCACGGTGCGCCTTGGCCTCGTCGTAGCAGGACTGCTCGCAGCGCGAGGCGCCGACGCAGGACATCGAGGTGCGCACGGCCGGGCCGGCGCCACCCATGTCGAAACCCATGTCATTGATCGCGTCGAAGGCCGGCTGCACGTTTTCCGAGGTGGCGCCCTGAAACATGATGTCGCCCGACTGGCCGTGGAAGGCAATCAGGCCGGAGCCGTGCTTTTCCCAGATGTCGCAGAACTGGCGCAGCGTCGCGGTGTTGTAGTGCATGCCGGGAGGCGGCATGATGCGCAGCGTGTGGAATTCTGCCGCATCCTTGAATACCGGCTTGCCGGTGTCGTCCTTGATTTCGCTGAAGCGCGGAATGACCCCGCCACCGTAGCCGCGCACGCCAACGGTGCCGCCCTTCCAGTAGCCCTTGCGGGTCTGGTAGGAATGTTCGAGGTGGCCGAGAATGTCGACCATGTAATCCTTGTCCTTGGCCAGCCGCTTGAGGCCGGTGACAAAACTGGGCCAGGGGCCGCTTTCCAGTTGATCCAGATTCGGTGTTGGGTGCATGGGCTTGGCCATGGTCTGTCTCCTCGTTGTCGGGGGGGTAACTCGATAATGGAATCATAGGGTTGTGTGCGGTGCACAAACCATACTCCCGGAAGGTAATTCGACCTACCCGAAAGGGTTATATGCTTGCACTCCCATTCGGTGATGGCCCTTTGGCGGTCGCTGGTGCCATAGTTCGCCCCCACAGAGATTGGATACCCATTGGACTCCGTTACCTCGCTCGACAAGTTTCGCGTGCCCATCGGCAACCAGGAGATCGAACTGCAGCAGTTCGTCTTCGAGGCCGGCGGCATGCCGCTGCTGCGCACGCGCATCCGCGAGGGCAGCCGCTTCACGATTTTCGACATCGATCCGGCGACGGCCGCGCGCTGGGGCAAGGTACTCGGCGCCTGGGCCGCGACGCAGCCGGGCGGTTCCGGCAAGGAAGAGGGGGCGGCTTGAATTACTCGCCTGACGAGGCTTCGGTGGTAATGGTCGACGTGGTGTTTTCCCTGGAAGAGGGAACGCTCGGCGACGACCACGCCAGTGCCTTGTCCCTCGCAGTGCGACGCCTTCTGCCCTGGTTCGACGACGAACCCGAAGCCGGCATCCTGCCGCTGTCCGGCTTGGCGCGCGGCAATGGCGTGCGCTTCGTCGGCCGTCGCAGCCGCCTGGTCCTTCGCCTGCCGATTCGCCGTAGCGCCAGCGCCGACTCCCTGGTTGGCGCCCGGCTCGACCTCGATGGCACCCAACTGCAACTCGGTGCCGCGACCGTACGTCCGCTGTTTCCCGCCCGTGGCGTCGTTTATTCGCACTTCGTCAGCGTCGGCACCGACGACGAGATCGAGTTTCTTGCGCAGTGCCGCTCCCTGCTGGCGGAGCGCGGCCTCAAGCCGCAACTGATCACCGGCAAGGCGCGCGAACTGGGTACCGTGGAAGGTCCGGTGCGCGGCTTCAGCCTGATGTTGCACGGTCTCGGACCCGCCGCATCCCTTGCCGTGCAGGAGTCAGGTCTGGGCGCGCATCGCGCACTCGGTTGCGGCCTGTTTGTTCCCCATAAATCGGTCGTCGCTGTCGGCGACCCGTCCTAAACCAAACCCAAACGAACGAGGAGCCTCCTCATGCCTGAAATTGCCACCGTGACCCTTGATGTCTGCGGCCTGCCGTGCCCGGCGCCGTTACTGGGCGCCAAGAAGCTGATTGACGACCTGCAGCCGGGCCAGACCCTGCGCCTGGTTTCCGACTGCCCCGGTACCGCCGACGATCTTTTTTCCTGGGCCAAGGTCACCGGCAATGTCGTGCTCGGCAGCCAGAAGCAGGTCGACGGCAAGACGGCTTACATGATTCAGCGCGCCGGCGGCGCCAACGCGACGCCGATCGCCCATGTCACTTTGGACATGCGCGGCGTGTCCTGCCCCGGCCCCATCGTGCAGGCCAA
>JAIOPW010000118.1 GCA_021413665.1 Rhodocyclales bacterium
ATGGCGATCGCCAGCACCATGGCGAACAGGGTCAATACGTTGATCGAATAGCCGAGGAGGTAGAGACCGATCATGGCCCCGAACAGCGAAACGGGCACGACAACCGTCGGAATGAATGTGGCGCGCACGTTTTCGAGAAACAGGTACATCACCAGAATCACCAGGATCATGGCCTCGACCAGTGTCTTGACCACTTCGCGGATGGAGATGTCGACGAAGGTCGAGGTGTCGTAGGGCACCATCCAGGAAATGCTGGGCGGGAAATACTTTGCCAGTTCGGTCATCCTGGCGTTGACCGCCTTCGCCGTGTCGAGCGCATTGGCGCCGGGCGCCATGCGTACCGCGATCGCGGCGGTGGGCTGGCCATCGACGCGGGCGGCGATGGAATAATCCTGCGCGCCGAGCTCGACGCGGGCGACATCCTTGACCCGTACTATGGCGCCGCGGCTGTCGCTGCGGATGATGACGTTGCCGAATTCCTCGGGGGTCGCCAGGCGACCCTGGGTGATGATCGTAGCTGCGTATTCCTGCCCGGGCACAGCGGGAACCTGGCCCAGTTCGCCGGTGGCGATCTGGGCATTCTGCGCGCGCACGGCCTTGGCCACGTCGGCCGGGGTCAGGCCGAAGGCGGTCAAACGCTCCGGCTTGAGCCACAGCCGCATCGAATACTCGGTGCCGAACAGGATGGCCTCACCCACGCCCGGTGTGCGGCGGATGCTTTCCAGCACGTTGGCGGCAGCATAGCTGCCAAGGGCAACGTTATCCTGGGACTTGTCCGGCGAAAACAGGGAAATGAACATCAGGTAGTTGCGCGCTGACTTGACCACCGTGATTCCCAGCCGCCGCGCTTCTTCCGGCAGGCGCGGCTCGGCGCGCTTGATGCGGTTCTGGGTTTCGACCGAGGCGAGATCGAGATTGGTGCCGGCCTGGAAGGTCAGGGTGATGGTGCCGAGGTTCTGCTCGGACGCCGAATCCATGTAGAGCAGGTTCTCTATGCCGTTGAGTTCCTGTTCGATCAGCGCGACCGCCGTTTCTTCCACCACCTTTGCCGAAGCGCCAGGGTAATTGACGGTGATGGCAAGCGCGGGAGGCGCCACGGCAGGATAGCTCGCCACGGGTAGCTGGCGCAGGGCGAGCAGGCCGCCGAGCACGATGATGATGGCGATGACCCAGGCGAAGATCGGCCGGTCGATGAAGAATCTTGGGATCATGGCTTACTTCTTTTCTTCGCCGGGCTTCGCGCCCGGGGCCGGTGGAGCGCCCGGTCCGGCAGCGCCGGGTTTGCCTGCGGCGGCGGGCGCGGCCATGAGCGGCGCGCCAGGCGTCCAGGGCATCGGCTTGACCGTTGCGCCTGGCCGGACCTTCTGCAAACCATTGACGATCACCTGCTCGCCACCCCTCAGTCCGTCTTCGACGATGAAATCGCCACCGGCCATGGTGCTGGTCTTGATCGGCCGCGGCGCCACTTTGCCTTCGGCATCCACTGTCATCACGAACTGGCTCTGTGCGCCGCCCTGCACCGCTCGTTGCGGCACGCGAATCGCGGCGTCGAGTTGCGATTGCGGGAAGCGGATGCGAACGAAGGTACCAGGCAGGAGGTCGCGGCGCGGGTTCGGGAACTCGGCGCGTAGGACTACCGCGCCGCTGTTCGGGTCGACGGCCAGGTCGGAAAACTGGAGGCGGCCTTTTTCTGGATAGAGCGAACCGTCCTCCAGCACCAATTCGACTTTCGCCGCATCCGCCTTCTTCTGCTTGCCGCTCTTGACCGCCTGCTGCAGGCGTAACAGGTCGGAATAGGATTGCGAAAACTCGACGCGGATCGGGTCGAGCTGTTCGATGGTGACCAGATGGGTCGCCTCGCCCTTGCCGACCAGCGTACCCTCGGTGACCAGCGCGCGGCCTATGCGGCCGGAAATCGGCGCCGGTGGCACGGCATTTTCAAGGTCGAGTTTCGCTTTCGTCGAAGCGGCTTCGGCCTGCTTGACGCGCGCCTGCGCGGCATCGAACTCCTGCTGGCTGACGGCCTTGATTTCGAGTAGTGGCGTGTAGCGGGAAAATACCGCCTTCGCCGCCGCCAGGTCGGCCTCGGCCGCCGCCGCTTGTGCCTGGTAGGCTCGTGCGTCGATCTGAAACAGCGGCACTCCGGCAGCAATATCCGTCCCTTCGGTGAACAGGCGCTTCTCCACCACACCTTCGACGCGAGCCCTCACTTGCGCGGAGCGGACTGCCTGCAGGCGTCCCGGCAAATCCTGCGTGATCGTTGCGCTGCCGGTCGTGATGGTGATTACGTCCACTTCGGGCGGTGGCATACCGGCGCCGGGTCCCGCCGCCGGTGCTTTTTTGTCGCCGTCACCACATGCGGCAAGGATGGCAAGCAACAACAGGGAAAGTACTTTTCTCATGGAATGCTCCGTCAGCAAGCGGGTGTCGAGGTAGAGGGTTGGGACGCGATAGAAGGAATCGGTGCAAAAGCGCGCAGGTAGCAGTCGATGATTCGACCTACATGCTCCCGATCGGGTTCGGGCGGCGGATCACCGGAGAACAGATAATGACTGCGATCGGCGCCAACCAGCATGGACAGCAGCATGTTGGCGGCAAATTCGGCCGGCGCGGAACACATGTCGCCCGCGTTCATGGCGTCCCCGAGAACGGCGGACAGGCGCGCGGCGGTCTGTGCCGGACCGGTTCGGTAAAAACTCGCAGCGAGTTCGGGAAAGCGCACGGTTTCGGCCGCCAGGGTACGAAAAAATCCTAGCCCCTCGGCGCTCAGGACTTTGTTGCGATACATGGCGCCAAAGCGGAGCAAGCGCTCGCGCAAGTCAAGCTGGTCGGCGTCCAGAGTGATGAGCAAGGCCGCCGTAGCCTGGCTGACGACCTCGCGAAAAAGATCGGCTTTGCAGGGAAAATGGTTGTACAGCGTCTGCCGGGCGACGCCCGCCCGCGACGCGACGCGTTCCACGCTGGCCCGGTAGCCCTCTTCGACAAAGACTTCCGCAGCGGCCTGAATCAGGCGGGCGCGACAGTCGTTGAGATCGGTTTCTGGCAGCGGGGACATGGATGAACTGACTGGACTGGACTGGACTGGACTGGACTGTACAGTCTAATTCAGGACTCAAGCAACCGCAAGCAGTAGGTGCCCAGATGTCTGGCCGCCGTGTCGCCAACACCAACTTTCGTTTCTGGCACAGCGCTCCGTCCGCCGGAAATTCCGCTTCGCGGGTCGGCAAAGCGGAATCCCGGGTGTGTCGAAACCGGGGGCCGGCGAACAAAAAGGGCAGCCGGAGCTGCCCTTCTTTTCTGTCGCCGGGATGACTCCTAGTGACGCTGCTTGCGCAGCCGATCGATGGCGGCAAGCTGTGCGATGGCTTCGGCCAGTTCGACCTGGGCGCGCGCGTAGTCCATTTCGGAACCGCGATTGACCATGGCCTCTTCGGCCAACTTCTTCGCTTCCATTGCCTTGGCCTGATCAAGATCGGCACCGCGAATCGCGGTATCGGCCAATACGGTCACCAGGCCAGGCTGCACTTCCAGCAGACCACCGGCAACAAAAATCAATTCTTCCTTGTCGTCCGGCATCTTGACACGCACCGCGCCCGGTTTGATGCGCGTCATCAGCGGCATATGGCCGGGCAGAATGCCCAGCTCGCCCGCCTCGCCCGGCAGGACAACAAATTCTGCCAGACCGGAGAAGATCAACTCTTCGGCGCTGACGACGTCCACATGAATAGTCATGGCCATACTTTACCTCTTTCTGGGAAGCCGACTTACTGCAGGGTCTTGGCTTTCTCGAAGACTTCTTCGATTGCGCCGACCATGTAGAAGGCCTGCTCGGGGATCGTGTCGCATTCGCCGTCGACGATCATCTTGAAACCCTTGATGGTATCGGCCAGCGGCACGATCTTGCCCGGCGTGCCGGTGAACACTTCGGCGACGTTGAAGGGCTGCGACAGGAAACGCTGGATCTTGCGGGCGCGGGTCACGGCCAGTTTGTCTTCCGGCGCCAGTTCGTCCATGCCCAGAATTGCGATGATGTCGCGCAGTTCCTTGTAGCGCTGCAGGTTCGACTGCACGCGGCGGGCAACGCTGTAATGCTCTTCGCCAACGACCAGCGGATCGAGCTGGCGCGAGGTGGAGTCGAGCGGATCGACGGCCGGGTAGATGCCCAGCGAGGCGATGTC
>JAIOPW010000119.1 GCA_021413665.1 Rhodocyclales bacterium
CTCTACGAGCTCGAACTGCGCAAGCGCCAGGCCGAAGCCGACAAGCTCGAAGCCGGCAAGACCGACGTCGGCTGGGGCCACCAGATCCGCAGTTACGTGCTGGACAACTCCCGCATCAAGGATTTGCGCACCAACGTCGAAATCTCCGCCACGCAGAAAGTGCTCGACGGCGACCTCGATGCATTCATCGAAGCGAGCCTGAAGCAAGGCGTTTAATCCATCATCTCCGCCATCGGACCATCATCATGAGCGACCAGCCTCAGCAACCCGTCGACGAAAACCGCCTCATCGCCGAACGCCGCGAAAAACTCGCCGCCTGGCGCGCCACGGGCAAGGCCTTCCCCAACGACTTCTCGCGCGAGAACCTCGCCGGCAAACTCGACGAACTCTACAGCGCGAAAACGCGCGAGGAACTTGAGGCGACGCCGATCGAAGTCAAGGTCGCCGGCCGCATCATGTTGAAGCGCGTGATGGGCAAGGCCAGCTTCGCCAGCATCCAGGACGTGTCCGGCCGCATCCAGATTTTCGTCAGCAACGACGGCACCGGCGAAGACATACACAAGCAATTCAAGGGCTGGGACATGGGCGACATCGTCGGCTGTGTCGGCACGCTGTTCAAGACCAAAACCGGCGAGTTGACCGTGCATTGCACCAGCATCCGCCTGCTGACCAAATCGCTGCGCCCGCTGCCGGAGAAGTTCCACGGCCTGACGGACGTCGAGCAAAAATATCGCAGCCGCGAACTGGACCTGATCACCAACGAGCAGACGCGCTTCACCTTCGTCGCCCGCAGCCGGATGATCCAGTCAATCCGCAATTACATGATGCATCACGGCTTCCTCGAAGTCGAAACGCCGATGATGCATCCGATTCCGGGCGGCGCTACGGCCAAACCCTTCACCACGCATCACAATGCGCTGGACATGCAGTTGTTCCTGCGCATCGCCCCGGAGCTGTACCTGAAGCGCCTGGTGGTCGGCGGCTTCGAGAAAGTGTTCGAGGTCAACCGCAACTTCCGCAACGAGGGCCTCAGTCCGCGCCATAACCCCGAATTCACCATGATGGAGTTCTACGAGGCCTACACGGATTACCGCCGCCTCATGGACTTCACCGAGGGCCTGCTGCGCCACTCGGCGCGCGAGGCGCTGGGTACGGAAGTCTTCGAGTACCAGGGGCGCACACTCGACCTGTCCAAGCCCTTCGCCCGGCTCACCATCGTCGGCGCCATCCACCATTACCACCCCGGATACACGTTCGAGCAGTTGAGCGACATCGACTGGCTGCGGCAAAAGCTCAAGGATCTGCGCGTCGACCTGAAGGCTCCGCACCTCGCCAATGCCGGCCTAGGCAGCCTGCAATTGGTGTTGTTCGAGGAAACGACCGAAGCCGAGCTGTGGGACCCGACCTACATCATCGACTATCCAGCCGAAGTCTCGCCGCTGGCGCGCAGCAGCGACAGCAATCCGGACATCACCGAGCGCTTCGAACTCTTCATCGTCGGCCGCGAAATCGCCAACGGCTTCTCCGAGCTCAACGACCCCGAGGATCAGGCGGCGCGCTTCATGCAGCAGGCCAAGGCCAAGGACGCCGGCGACGAGGAAGCCATGTACTACGACGCCGACTACATCCGCGCCCTCGAGTACGGCCTGCCGCCCACCGGCGGCTGCGGCATCGGCATCGACCGCCTGGTGATGCTGCTGACCAATTCGGCTTCGATACGCGACGTGATTCTCTTTCCCCAAATGCGTCCCGAATGATTTACCCGCCGCTGGTTCCCGCCGAACCGGCGGCAGCCGGTGACGGCACGCCGTATTCGGCGCTTTACGACGATGTCTATCATGCGGCACATGGCGCGCTGGCGCAGGTCCGCCACGTGTTCCTTGCCGGCAATGACCTGCCGGCGCGCTGGTCGGAAAGCGAACGCTTCGTCATCCTCGAAACCGGCTTCGGCGTCGGCCTGAATTTCCTCGTCACCTGGCAGGCGTGGCGCGAGTCGAGGGCCAGCGGCCGCCTGCATTTCGTTTCGGTCGAGAAGCATCCCTTCCGTCGCGATGACCTCGCCGGCTTGCTCGCCGCCCACCCGGAGCTGGCGGAACTCTCGACCCAATTACTGCGGCAATGGCCGCCGCTGACGCCGGGCTTCCACCGTCTGCATTTCGACGGCGGGCGGGTTACGCTGACGCTGCTGTTTGGCGACGCGCAGGCACTGCTGCCGCAACTTGCGGCGACGGTCGATGTGGTATTTCTTGACGGCTTTGCACCGGCGAAGAACCCGGGGATGTGGTCGCCGGCCTTGGTTGCAACCCTCACCCGGCTCTGCCGCAAGGAGGCGTCACTTGCGACCTGGAGCGTAGCCGGCGAGTTGCGCCATGCGTTGGAAGCCGCCGGCTGGCGACTGGAGCGTCGCCCCGGCTTCGCCACCAAGCGCGAAATGCTGGCCGGCGTCCGCATGGGCGCCGTATCACCAGCGCCGACTCTTGAAACATTGCCGCAAATCCCTGAGCGCCGCGCCATTGTCATCGGCGCCGGGCTCGCCGGCACCGCCGTCAGTGAGCGCCTCGCCAACCGTGGCTGGCGGGTGGATATTTTCGAACGCCACGACGGCCCCGCGCGGGAGGCATCCGGGAATCCGGCCGGCATACTGCTGCCGCACATGGCGAAGGACGACGCGCTGGCCGCACGTTTGTCGCGCAACTGTTACCTGTACGCGATACGCCGGTTTGCGGATCTTCCGGGTGTGCGCTGGTCGCCCTGCGGCGTGATGCAGATCGCCCGCGATGCGAGCCATGAAATCCTGCAACGCGCGACGATCGCGCAGCTCAAGCCCCCTTCCGACTTTGCGGCGTTCCACGAACGCGATGCGGCAGCGGAGTTGATCGGCCGCGCTGTGGCGCACGGCGGCTGGTGGTTCCCCGGTGGCGGCTGGGTCAGCCCCGGCAGCGTCTGCGTCGCCATGCTGGTTGCCGGCGGCGCGAACATACGCCTGCACTTCGGAGCGGAGGTCGCAGCGCTTAGAAAATACTCCGCTGGCTGGCAGGCGCTCGATGCCCGCGGCGGCGTGCTGGCCAGTGCGCCGCACGTCATACTTGCCAACGCCCTCGCCGCCAACCGGTTGTTGCCCCGGGCGCTGCCGCTGACACCGATCCGCGGCCAGATCAGTTGCCTGTCACAAGAGATGGCGGAACGTATCGATCCACCGTTTCATCACGTGCTTTGCCGGTCGGGCTATGTGACCCCGCCGCAGGCCGGAATCGTATGCGTCGGTGCCAGCTTCGACAGCGGCGACACCGATCTGGGCACGCGCCCGGCCGATCATGCCAGCAACATGCGACGGCTCGACGAACTGCTGCCCGGCGCCGCACAAAATATCGATGCCGCAGGGCTTGGCGGCCGGGTCGGCCTGCGCTGCACGACCCCCGATCGGCTGCCGCTGGTCGGAGGCCTGCCCGACACTGCGGCAGGCCACGGCAGTTCGACGGTACTGGACACCCTGCCGCGCATGACGGGCCTGCACGCCCTGCTCGGGCTTTCCGCGCGCGGCATGGTCTGGGCGCCGCTGGCCGCCGAACTGCTCGCCAGCCAGTTGGACGGCGATCCCCTGCCGGTTGAACGGGAGCTGGCCCGCGCCGTCGATCCCGGCCGCTTCCACCTGCGCGCCTTGCGGCGCGGCACGGCGGCTTTGTAACAGATGTAAGCATTGATTGCGGCGGTCCCTTTCATGTCCGGTGCGGCGTTACTGTGCTCATACACCACACACACAAGGAGCGCATCATGGAAGCCACGCAAGCCAATCCGTCGCACATCGCCACCCCCCATACCCATCCGCTGCTGCTGGCGGCGGCAGCTTCGGTCACCGTACTCAGCCTGGCCGGCGTCGGCGTCCTTGCCGGCTGGCTGCCAGGTCCCGGCGCGCACGGCGCAGAAATCGCGAAGCTGACGGCGCCCCCCGCCCCGGCGCCGATCTCGATCCAGCAGGCCGTCAGCGTGCCGCAGGAAAAGTTCAAGCCGGCCGCAACGTCGCGCGAGCGTACCCACGCCAGCGCGTCCCGCGCCGTTACGGCGCCCGCGCCAGTCGGCCCCGCCACCGTGTCACCAGCGCCGACTTATACCGCCGCGTCCCCGACGCCAACGTACGGCGTCTCATCCCAGGAACCGGTCTACCGGGTCGCGGCGCCGACGCCCGCAATCTGCTACGAATGCGGAGTGGTCGAGTCAGTGCGTGAAATGGCGGTCGAAGCCAAGGGCAGCGGCGGTGGCGCAATCGCCGGCGGCGTGGTCGGCGGCCTGATCGCCAACCAGATCGGCAAGGGCGCGACACGCGACATCGCCACGGTGCTCGGTGCGGTCGGTGGCGCCTATGCCGGCAACCATATCGAAAAGTCGGTGAAGGAAGCCAAGCGCTACGACGTGATCGTGCGCTTTGAGGATGGCAGTACGCGGACCTACAGCAGCGACACGCCACCGGTGTGGCATAGCGGCGATCGCGTCAGGCTTCAGAACGGTGGCTTGACCGCCGGCGCCAGCCGCTCCAGCGGCAATTCCGGGGTGATCTGAAGGCCGTCGATGGCGTCCACATTGTCCTGAGGCGCCGGGCCCTGCATCAGGCTGGCGATGCGCAGCGCGGATTCGCGCAGTTCGACGGTCCAGCCCGGCTCATCGGGCAACGGCCGTCGTGGTCACGACCGAGCTGGCGGCGGTGGTGGCCGCGGCAGTGGTCGCGGCGCTCCCCGAAAAAAGCGCTCCGATATTCAGCACCGGGAACAAAATCTGCGCCGCCACCGCAACCAGAATGCTGGTGGTCACGTTCTCGTCATGATGACCGGCGATGACATGGCTCATTTCGCGCGCCAGAACGAAGGCCAGCGCCGCGTCGTCAAGCTCCAGGCGCCTCACGCCGCGAAAGATCGCCACGATCCCGCCGGCGCTCGAGGCCGTACCCGCATCGGCTTTGTCGGCGACCACGAACTCGAACCGCGGAAAGCGCAATTGAAGGTCCGCGTGTTGGCGAAAAGCGATCTCGGCCAACCTTTTTCCGAGTACCAGAATCCGTTGGTCGAAGGCGCGATCCGCGGCGCATTCGGCTGCGCTGCAGGCCGGCGCATTGGTGGCGATCACCAGTTGCAGGCGCATGTCGAATTCGGAGTAAACGGCACTGAATCCCTGCAGCGGCGCGGGAGTCGTTAGCTGAGTGCGTCCCGACCGCGACGTCGAGCAGGCGGCGAGGAAAGACAGCAGCAGGAACGAAAGCAGGGCGCGCCGCATGAGCGGCTCGTTCAGGGCAGCAGAACCGCAGCCAGACGCGCGACGACGCGTTCGCGCCCCATGACTTCCAGCACGGCGTCGATCGCGGGCGATTGTGGCATCCCGAGCAGGGCCACGCGCAAGGGGATCGCCAGTTGCGGCATTTTCAGGCCTGATTCAGTGGCGGTGTGCTTGACCGCCTGGCCGAGTTCGGATGCCTGCCAGGCACAGGCCAGGAACCGCTCTCGCAGCGCTGCGAGGCCCTTCAGCGCCGCCTCGGTCAGGTGCTGGGCGCGCATCTCGTCGCTCGGCTTCGGCGCAACAAAAAACGGATGCACGGCGTCGGCCAGTTCGTTCAGGTTACCGACGCGGTCACGATACAGGGCGACCACGCGCGCCACGTCCGGGCCGCCGCCGACCGCCACGCCCTGAACCGCCAGCCTGTGTGTCGCCTCTGCGGCGAGCCGCAAAGGATCGGCCAGCTTGAGATAGTGGGCGTTGAGCCAGTTCAGCTTTTCGGTATTGAATTGCGCCGCCGAGGCCGTGATGTGGTCGAGGTCGAACCACTGCACGAACTGCTCCATGCTGAAGACTTCCTCGTCGCCGTGCGACCAGCCGAGGCGTGCCAGATAGTTGAGCACCGCCTCCGCGAGGTAGCCATCTTCCTCGTACTGCATCACCGATACCGCGCCATGACGCTTCGACAGCTTCTGGCCATCGTCGCCGAGGATCATCGACAAGTGCGCATAGGCCGGGATCGGCGCACCCAGCGCCTGCAGCAGGTTGATCTGGCGCGGCGTATTGTTGACGTGGTCGTCGCCGCGTATGACATGGGTGATGCCCATGTCGCGATCATCCACTACGACGCAGAAGTTGTACGTCGGCGTGCCGTCGGCGCGGGCGATGATGAAGTCGTCGAGCTCGCCGTTGGCGAATTCGATGCGGCCCTTGACCTGGTCGTCCCAGGCCACCACGCCGCCCTGCGGGTTGCGGAAACGCACCACCGGCGGCACGTCCGCGGGCGCCGACGGCAGCGTCTTGCCCGCCTCGGGCCGCCAGCGCCCGTCGTAGCGCGGCTTTTCCTTGCGGGCTTCCTGTTCGGCGCGCAGGGCATCGAGTTCCTCCTTCGAGGTGTAGCAATGATAGGCCGAGCCCGCCGCCAGCATCTCGGCGATCACCTGCTTGTAGCGATCCATGCGCTGCATCTGGTAGAACGGCCCCTCATCGTGCGCCAGGCCCAGCCACTGCATGCCGTCGATGATGGCCTGCACCGCCTCCGGCGTCGAACGCGCCACATCGGTGTCCTCGATGCGAAGGATAAAGGTGCCGCCATGGCGACGGGCATAGGCCCAGGCAAACAGTGCCGTGCGGGCGCCGCCGATGTGCAGGAAACCGGTGGGGCTGGGGGCGAAACGGGTACGGACCGTCATGGGAATTCAAGGCTCGGGGAAAGGTGTGAATTCTACGCCACGGCGCCGTCCCGATTGACCGGCGCCGGCGCTTTGTGGTTAAATGCGCGCCTCTTTCCCGGGCGGTTAACTCAGCGGTAGAGTGCCACCTTCACACGGTGGAAGCCACTGGTTCGATCCCAGTACCGCCCACCATCAACAAGGGGATCAGGTTCGGGCCTGATCCCTTTTTTGTTCGGACGTCCGACATGAAGACCCTTCTCGTCGTGTACCACTCGATGACCGGTGGCTCTGAACAGATGGCGCGTGCCGTGGTCGCGGGCGCGGCGGCCGAGGAAACCGTCGGCACCCGCCTGTTGCACGCCGCCGAGGCACATGCGACGGACGTGCTCGAAGCCGACGGCTATGTCTTCGCCACGCCGGAAAATCTCGCCGCGATTTCGGGCCTGATGAAGGACTTCTTCGACCGCTGCTATTACCCCGCACTCGACCGGATCAGCGGCCGCCCCTATGCGGCGCTGGTCTGCGCCGGCAGCGACGGGCAGAACGCGGCGCGGCAGATCGAACGCATCGCCACGGGATGGCGCTTGCGCCGCGTTGCGGAGGCCATGATCACCTGCACC
>JAIOPW010000120.1 GCA_021413665.1 Rhodocyclales bacterium
CGGCCTCTCGCCGCTGCTGGTGATGCTGGTGATCATCATCATCTACCTGTTCCTCGGCTGCATCATGGACAGCCTGTCGATGCTGCTGCTAACCATCCCGATCTTCTTCCCCATCATCATGGGCCTCGACTACTGGGGCCTGGATCCCGAGGGCAAGGCGATCTGGTTCGGCATCATCGCGCTGATGGTGGTCGAAATCGGCCTGATCACGCCGCCGGTGGGGATGAACGTGTACATCATCAGCAGCATGGCGAAGGACACGCCGATGAAGGAGACCTTCATCGGCATCGTGCCCTTCCTGTTGTCGGACCTGCTGCGTACCGCGCTGCTGGTGTTCGTACCGGGGCTTGCCCTGATTGCGCTGAAGCTATAGCCGAAAGTGACGTCTCCGGCTGAGCCGGAGACGGGATCCCTTGCGGACGGCGACGACGGCACGGTGATCCGTGCGCGTCGTCGCGCGGCGATGCTACTTGCCGACGCGGCTGATCTTCGAGCCTTCAAAGGTCAGGTTGTACATCAGGCCCTTGTTGGAAAAGATGAAGCCGATGATGGGCTGCTTCGCCGTTTCGGTATCGATCGCGCCGCCCGCACCGAGGGTCGCCAGCGCCACGCTGCCGTCGACGCCGGCCTTCCAGCCTTCGCTCTTGCGGAAATCGGCCAGGGCCTTCTCGGTCATGAACAGCACGATCTGGCTGCGGGCCTGGGCGCCGAGCTGGAATCCCACCGAGGCGGCGGCGATGTTGTAGTAGGCGACGGTCTTGCCCTTGACGATCAGGGCGCCTTCGCCGAACTCGCCACCGATGCCGATGCCGGCCTTGATCACGTTGGGGAAGACCAGCATGCCGGCGGCTTTGTTCGCCAGCTCGTGGCCGGCACTGGTGTGCTTGTGGAAACTGGCAACGGCTTCCTTCACTTCGGCATTGATTTCCGCCTTCGAGGCGGCCGACGCCAGGCTGGAGACGGCAAGGAACAAGGCGGCAAGAATGATGCGCATGATCGTGAACTCCATGTGGCAAAACGACAAGGATACCGCTTAAGCCGGTTCCTGGTAGCCGGTCGCCGTTTCGCCAGCGCCGACTCTTGAAATCGTGGCCACCGCTACCAGCATTGGCATCGCCCCTTCCCGGGCCCTGGTCTGCGATTTTTGGTGAGGCTCCATGACAACCCGCCGCTTGTCACACTACGTTACCAAGATCGCCAGGGCCGCCTGTGACGATGACGGACAATTCGTCGGTTCATTTCAAATGGAGAATCCACATGCAAAGTTTTCGTCACGCCTTACCCCGCATTGTCGTCCATTGGCTGGCAGCCGTTCTGATCATGTTTCTGCTCGCCACCGGCGCCTTGGTGCTGGCCGAGTTGCCGAATACGGCGCAGAAGGTAGGTAATCTGAGAATCCACATGATTCTGGGCGGTCTGGCCGGTCTGCTGATCGTAGTTCGCTTGGTCCTGGCGCGCCTCCATCCGGCGCCCGTGGTCGCCGCCGGCGAAAAACTCGGGCACATCGGTCATGTCTTGCTCAACGCTGTCATCCTCCTCATGGCGGCCAGCGGCATGGTGCTGGCGCTGCAAAGCGGCGCGCTGGATGCGGTGTTCTTTGACGGCGTTCTGCCCGAGGATTTCAAGAACTTCACGCCGCGCCAGGTGCATGGTTTGCTTTCCCGCGTTGCGATGGGCCTGATCGCCCTGCATGTCCTGGCGGCGCTCTACCACCAGTTCATCGTCAGGGATAGACTGCTATCGCGCATGGGCCTTGGCGCCAGGTAGGCGAGGCAGCGCAATTCTTTCTCATTCCGCGAATCAGTCATGAAACTTTCCCTCAACCGGAACATAGGATTCATCCTCGCCGGCATTGCGCTGATTGCCGGACTCGTTTGGGTAGTCATTCGCAGCGGTCCGCTGTCGCCGATCCGGGCTACCGTCACGACGGCAAGTCGCGCGGATGTCGCGCCCGGTCTGTTCGGCATCGGGGTGGTCGAGGCGCGTCGCAGCTATCTGGTCGGTCCCACGGCTGCCGGCCGGGTCAGGCAGGTCAACGTCGATGTCGGCGATACGGTCCGCACAGGCCAGTTGCTGGCAGAGATGGAGCCAGTCGATCTTGATCAGCGACTGGCATCGTCCGTCGCCGCGGTCGAGCGGGCGAAGAGCGCCGTCGATACGGCGCAGGCGCAACTGACGGACAGTCAAAGCCGGCACAAGCTTGCCATTGCCAACGCGCGCCGCTATGACGATCTTGGGCGCAAGGGGTTTGTCAGTTCCACCGTGACGGAAGGCAAGGCGCAAGAGAAAAAATCCGCCGAAGCCCAGGTCGCGGCGGCTAGCGCTACGGTATCGGGCGCCCGACAGGATTTGCGGCGATTGAATTCCGAACGGGAAGTCGTCGGTGCGCAACGTGCCAGCATCCGGCTGCTGGCGCCCGGAGACGGCATCGTGACATCGCGGGATGCCGAGCCCGGCTCCACGGTTGTTGCCGGGCAGGGGGTGGTGAAACTCATCTCGCCCGACAGTCTGTGGGTCAAGACTCGCCTCGACCAGAATCGCTCCGCCGGTTTGCAGGTGGGACTCCCGGCCGAAATTGCCTTGCGTTCGAAGCCGGGCAAACCGATTCCCGGAAGGGTGGTGCGCGTCGAACTGGTAAGCGATAGCGTGACCGAGGAGCGCATCGCGCAGGTGGCATTCGATGAGCGACCTCTGGGCATATCCGTCGGCGAACTAGCCGAAGTGACGCTGCGCGGGGCAGTCGTCAAGGACGCTCTTACCGTGCCCAATGCGGCATTGCGCACGCGTCGCGGCAAGACCGGTATCTGGTTGTACAACGCAGATTCCCTGACTTTTGTGGAGGTCAGGTCGGGCGCGGTCGGCGCCGACGGCAGGGTACAGATCCTTGAGGGGCTCCGGGAAGGAGACGCAGTCATCGTGCATAGCGAGCGTGATGTCGACGAGCGTAGCCGTGTAAAGGTGGTGCCCGCGCTGGTGGCCTCAGGTTCCTGAGCCGATCATGATCAGTCTCGCCGGCCGCGACATTCTGCATTCCTGGGGAAAGTTCGTCCTGACCGGGATGGGCCTCGGCTTGCTGATCGGCGTCACGCTGACCATGGCCGGCGTCTATCGCGGCATGGTGGATGACGCCAAGGTGTTGTTGACCAACAGCGGCGCCGATCTGTGGGTGGTGCAGAAAGACACCCAGGGGCCTTACGCCGAATCATCCAGCATCAAGGACGATGTCTATCGGCAGATCCTCGGCCTGGTCGGGGTGGTGCGGGCGGCCAACGTGACCTATCTGACCATGCAAGTACGCCATGGCGACAAGGACGAGCGCACCATGGTGGTCGGTTTCGAACCCGGTCAGCCGGGCGAGCCGGGCTATCTGGTGGCCGGCCGGCGCCTGGTGCGCAGCCACTATGAAGCCATCGCCGACGTAAAAACCGGCTTTCGCCTGGGTGAGCGGATCCGGATTCGGCGGCACGACTACGAGGTGGTCGGCCTGACAAGCCGCATGGTGTCCTCGGGTGGCGATCCCATGGTGTTCATTCCACTCAAGGATGCCCAGGAAGCGCAGTTTCTCAAGGACAACGACGCCATCATCGGCGACCGCGCGCGCACCGCCGCCAACCCCGCGCTCAATCGCCCCGGCGTGCCCGGCTTGCTCGACGCGATCAATGCTTCGCAGTCCAGCAATCGCAATGTGAACGCCGTGCTGGTAATGGTCGCAGTCGGCACCGCGCCGGATGCCGTGGCGCGTGAGATCCGCCGCTGGAAGCACCTGGAGGCCTATACCCGGGCACAAATGGAAGACATCCTGATCGCCAAGCTGATCGCCACGGCAGCCAGGCAGATCGGCATGTTTCTGGCGATTCTGGTGATCGTCAGCGCGGCCATCGTGGCCTTCATCATCTACACCATGACCCTGGGCAAAATCCGCGAGATTGCGGTGCTGAAACTGATCGGCACGCACAACCGCACCATCTCCGCGATGATCCTGCAACAGGCCGTGGGGCTCGGACTGATCGGCTTTGCGGTGGGCAAGATCGCGGCGACGCTCTGGGCGCCCGCGTTCCCGAAATTCGTGTTGCTCGAACCCGCAGACGCGATCAGCGGCTTCGTGATCGTGATGGTGGTCTGTGCCCTGGCCAGTACCCTGGCGATCCACGCGGCGCTGAAGGTCGATCCGGCCGAAGCGATTGGCGGTTGATGATGGAACCGGCAATGGAATCGGCTTTGGACAAGGGCATTCATATCGAGGGCCTGAGCAAACGCTATGGCGCAGGCGATACCGCCGTCGATGCGCTCAAGGACGTGAACATGAGCGTCGCTCCCGGCGAAGTGATCGGCCTGGTGGGCCCGAGCGGCTCCGGCAAGACCACCTTGCTCAAGTGCCTCGGGGCGGTCATCGAACCCACGCGCGGACGCATGACGCTGGGCGGCGAGGTCATATACGAGCAGGGCTGGAAGATACCCGACCTGCGCGCCCTGCGCCGGGACCGCATCGGCTTCGTATTTCAGGCGCCCTACCTGATTCCCTTTCTCGACGTGACCGACAACGTGGCGCTGTTGCCCATGCTGGCCGGCCGCTCGAACAGCGAGTCCCGTGCGCGGGCATTGGAGCTATTGCAGACGCTCGACGTGGCGCATCGGGCCAGGGCGCAAACCTCGGAACTCTCCGGCGGCGAGCAGCAGCGGGTATCGATCGCCCGCGCACTCGCCAATCGGCCCCCGGTCATACTTGCCGACGAACCCACCGCGCCGCTGGACAGCGAACGGGCGCTGGCGGTCATGCGCATCCTCAACCAGATGGCCCGCCAGTACCAGACCGCGATCATCGTCGTCACCCACGACGAGAAGATCATTCCCACCTTCAAGCGCATCTATCACATTCGCGATGGCCGGACCGTGGAAGAAGCGGGCGAAGGCCGTGAAATCTCCTGAAGATTCCGGGTCGTTTGCAACAAGATTTAATCCACGAGTGAGTGCAATGAAGAAAGCGCTGCCCTTGATATTCGCGGGAGCCTTTGCCTGCCCGCTGGCAGGCATTGCCCACGCCGCCGACCTGCTGTCGGTCTATCGCGATGCCGTGACCCACGATGCCCAGTTCGGCGCCGCGCGTGCGACCCTCGATGCCGGTCGCGAAAAGTTGCCGCAGGGCCGCGCCGGCTTGCTGCCGACCATCGGCTTGGGCGCCAGCACGATCTGGAACGAAACCGAAAGCACGCGGCGGGTCAATGGCGCCACGGCGGCAACCGCCAATTACAACAGCAACGGCTGGACCGTCACCCTGACGCAGCCCATATTCCGCTGGCAGAACTGGGTTGCCTACAACCAGGCCGAAATCTCGGTGGCGATTTCAGAGACCCAGTTTGGCGCCGCCAGGATGGATCTGATGCTGCGCGCGGCGCAGGCCTACTTCGACGTGCTGCTGGCGCAGGACGCCCTGGCCACGGCACGGGCGCAGAAAACGGCGACCGCCGAGCAACTCGAATCCGCCAGGCGCAACTTCGAAGTCGGCGCCGCAACGATTACCGACAGCCACGAAGCGCAGGCCCGCTTCGACCTCATCACGGCCCAGGAACTTGCCGCGCAGAATGATCTGACGGTCAAGGGACATGCCCTGCAAATGCTGATCGGCAAGCATCCGGAAGCGCTCAAGCGCTTGCGCAAGGGTGTCACGATGTCGCCGCCGCAGCCGGCCGACATGAACCAGTGGGTCGAGATGGCGGAGACCGGCGCGGCGACGGTCCAGATCGCGCAGGCCAGCCTCGAAATTGCGCAGCGCGAAATCGAAAAGCAACGCGCCGGCCATTACCCCACCATCGACCTGGTCGCCACGCGCGGCAACAGTGCGCAAGCCTACAGCTCGACATTCGGCGCGGGTGTGGATAGCAAAGCCGGCACGATCGGCCTGCAACTGAGCCTGCCCTTGTTTGCCGGCGGAGCAGTGTCCTCGAAGGATCGGGAAGCCGTGGCCTTGAAGGAGAAAGCCGCGGCCGACCTCGACCATGCCCGCCGTGGCGCGGCCCTGGCGGCGCGGCAGGCCTATCTGGGCGTCACCTCCGGCCTTTCCCAGGTCAAGGCCTACGAAGCGGCACTGGTATCCTCGCAGTCCGCGCTGGATTCGAACAAGCTCGGCTATGAAGTTGGCGTGCGCATCAATATCGACGTGCTGAACGCGCAAACCCAGCTCTACGACACCACGCAAAAACTCGCCAGGGCGCGTCTCGATACCCTGGCGGCACTGCTCAAGCTCAAGGTCGCGGCCGGCATTCTGGGTGAAGATGATGTGTCGGCAATCAATACCATGCTGGACTGAGTGCATGCACGAGGGAAAACCATGAGCGCCGTGCCGGAACATCTGCTGGTCGTCGACGATGATCGCGAGATTCGCAAGCTGCTCACGGAATACCTTGAGCAGGCGGGCTATCGCGTCTCCGCCGTGGCCGACGGCAAGGCGATGCGACGCACGCTGGAGACGAACCGGATCGACCTCGTGGTGCTCGACCTGATGTTGCCCGGCGAGGACGGCCTGACGCTGTGTCGCGACCTGCGCGCCCGTTCCAACCTGCCGGTGCTGATGCTCACCGCGCGCGGCACGGAGGTCGACCGCATCGTCGGACTGGAGATGGGCGCCGACGATTACCTGGCCAAACCCTTCAATCCGCGCGAGTTACTGGCGCGCATCAAGAGCATCCTGCGGCGTGCCCAGTCCTTGCCGCCGAATCTCGAAGCGGAGGACATCGGCGCCTTTCGTTTCGCCGACTGGAGCCTCGATGTGGCGGCCCGTCATCTCGTCGCGCCGGACGGCCTGGTGGTGCCCCTTTCCGGCGCCGAGTACCGCCTGCTGCGGGTGTTTCTCGAACACGCGCAGCGCGTGCTCTCGCGCGACCAGTTGCTCGAACTGGCCAACGGACGCGAGGCAATTCTGTTCGACCGCAGCATCGACGTGCTGGTCGGGCGCCTGCGCAAGCGTCTGCGCGACGACGGTCGCGAACCGCAACTGGTCAAGACCGTGCGCGGCGAGGGCTATGTCTTTGCGGCGCAGGTTGCCAGGGCATGAAAGCCCGGTTGCCCCGCACCTTGTTCGGTCGCCTGGTTCTCGTCATGACGGCGGGACTCCTGATCGCGCAGTTGCTGGGCGCTGTCTTGCATCTTTCCGAGCTGCGGCGCACGGTTGGGCGCACTGTGAGCAACGAAGTGGCGCAGCGAGTGGCCGCCGTCTATCGTGCCATCGACAGCCAGACGGGAGCGGAGCGCGAGCGGTTGGCCAACTTGCTGTCTTCGCCGCGCCAGCAACTGACTCTGGAAGCCATCGCTCCATCGGATCGCGACGATGCGTCGATGTTTCCCGAAATCCTCGACAGCCTTGCCATCCTTTTGGGACCAGGGGTAGAAATTCGACCGGTGCGCATGCCGCGCATCGGGGACTTCGTGTTTGACCTGTATATCCGGCTCCCGCCGGGCGACTGGTTGCGTATCCAGGGTAACGCGCCGACCGAAATCTTTGCCTGGCCGGGGCATTTGCTGGTGAATCTCGGTGTAATGCTGGGAGCGGTGATCGTGGTGGTCTGGTTTGCCGCGCGCACGACGGTGAAGCCTTTGACCGACCTCGCGCGTGCCGCCCGCGATCTGGGCGAGGACCTGCGGCGAGCACCCCTGCCCGAGGACGGGCCAAGCGAAGTGCGTCAGGCAGCGCATGCCTTCAACGCCATGCAACTGCGGATACGCAATAACATCGAGGAGCGGGAACGCTTCCTCGCGGCGGTGTCCCACGACCTCAAGACACCGGTGACCCGCTTGCGGCTGCGCAGCGAACTGCTGGGCGATACGGAACAGCGGCAGCGCTTCCTGCACGACCTGGACGACATGCAGGACCTGCTTGGCGGCGCGCTTGATTTCCTGCAAGGCAAAGCTGTCGAGGAAGCCATGCAGCCGGTGGACCTGGTGGCGATGGCGGAAAGCCTTGCCGATGATTTCACGGAGGCGGGAAAGGTCGTTACGCTGCGACAGCCGGATGTGCTACGCGTTGTTGCCCGCCCGCGGGCACTGCGCCGCGCGCTTGCCAACCTGATCGATAACGCCCTCAAGTATGGGACGCGAGCGGACGTGAGCCTGACGACCGTGAACGGCGAATTGCTCATCACCATCGACGATGACGGGCCGGGCCTGCCGGAGAGCGAACTGGAGCGGGTATTCGAGCCCTTCTACCGGATGGAGATATCGCGCAATCGCGATACCGGTGGTGTCGGCCTCGGCTTGGCCATCGTGCGCCAGATTGCCCAAAGCCATGGTGGTGAGGTATCGCTGGAGAATCGCGTCAGGGGCGGCTTGCGTGCCGTTTTGCGCTTGCCGCTCGTCGCCTGATCGTACATCGCGGTTGCCTGCCCGCGACGCAGAAGCCCGGGCACGCAAGGCGTAGCCAGCGCCGACTCTTGAAATCGTGGCCACCGTGAGCCTTCTCGGTGGTGGTCAGGCCGCGAGCGGATCGCTCCGCGTCAATAGGTTTCGACGTGGTAGCGACCGTTTTGCAGCAGTTGGGCCTGGAGCGCCTTCCATTCCAGGCCGTTACGGCCGCAGATGTCGGTGAAGGCTTCATCCACCCCTTTTTCCATCCCCTTCAGGCCGCAAAGGTAGAGGTAGGTATTTTCGCTGCGCAGCAGGCCGACCACCTCGTCGGCACGGCTGCGGATCAGATCCTGCACATACTGCCGGGGTTGCGCCGGGATGCGCGAGAAGGCGAAGTTGATATCGATGAATTCCTTCGGCAGCCGTGTCAACGGCCCGAAGTAGGGCAATTCGTCCGGGGTCCGGGCGCCGAAGAACAGCATCAGTTTGCCATCCTCCTTTGGCTGTGCCTTGCGGCGGCGGCGCTCGGTCATTGCGCGCATCGGCGCCGAGCCGGTGCCGGTGCAGATCATCAGCAGGTTGCTGCCGGGATGGTTGGGCATCAGGAAACTGGTGCCGTAGGGGCCGACGACATTGACCTTGTCGCCCTTTTTCAGGTCACAGAGATAGTTCGAGGCGATGCCGCGTACGTCCTTGCCCTCATGATCGGCCGTCACCCGTTTCACGGTGAGGGAGAGGTTGTTGTAGCGCGGACGCTCGCCATCGCGCGGGCTGGCAACCGAGTAAAGGCGCACGTGATGCGGCTTGCCATGGGCATCCAGCCCCGGCGCCAGGATGCCGATGGTCTGGCCTTCCAGTACCGGAAACGAGGCATTGCCGAAATCAAGCACGATGTGACGGATGTCGCTCGATGCATCAGGCGCCGTAAGACGGAAGTTGCCGCTGACGGTAGCCACCGCCGGCTTCTGGATCGAGTAGAGATTGATGTAAGGGTGGGCCGCCGACCAGGGGGGTGGTGCGACGCCGCCCTGGCCCGAGGTCGATGCGGCGGCGATTTTCTCCACATCGTCGGGCAGCGCCGTCGCCGTGTCGCCAGCGCCGACTCCCGCGCTTTCGTCGAGCGCGACCTGTTCCGGCAGCGTATCCCACAGCAACTGCTCGGCCAGGGGATAGGCGGTTTCGGCCACCACATGGCGCCAGTTGTCGATGGCGCCGGTGGGGCAGGGTGAGATGCAGTTGTAGCAGTACTTGCACTTGCTTGCGTCGACCACATAGTTGCGCGAGTCGTGACTGATCGCGTCTACCGGGCAGGTTTCTTCGCAGGTATTGCAGCGAATGCAGATTTCCGGGTCGATCAGGTGCTGGCGCATGATCGTCACCGGCGTTGTCGTAGCCGTGGTCATGATGTGTCCTTCGCTTGGTTCGTTGCTTCGGCGGACAGAAGATACCAGCCTTCGGCTCGCAACGGACAGCGAGCGGAAGGCTGGCGAGGATGTCGCTCAATTGAACCGCACGTACTCGAAGTCCACCGCCTGGTTGTTGATCCCGCGCGCCGGCGGCGCGATCCAGTTGGCGTACTTTCCGGGTTCAGCGACGCGGCCCATCAGCGAGGCGACAAAGGCGCGATCCTCGACCGACGGCAGCCATTGCAGATGGTGGTGCGTCCAGTCGGCTTCCGACAGCACCTTGCCGTCCGGTGATATTTTCGCCGCGGACAGGGGGCCGATCTTGCGGTTGAAGGCCTTGTGCGGGGCGCCGAGGACGAAGGGGATGCCCGCTTTCTGGATGATCTTGTTCCAGCGCTCTATGCCGCCCTTGGCGTCGGCCACGTAGTCGTCGCGCAGGCGCTCATTCAGCGCATTGAGGTAGGGTGCCTGAACCGTAAGGAGCTTGCCGTCGCCGACCTCAAGCACCGGGTAGGAGGCATCGCCGAGCTGATGGTCGTCGTCCTGTTTGGTTTCCTCGTAGCGGCCCTTGAGTCCGGTGTTGTAGAAGGTGGCGGCGTTCGACGATACATCGGCGCCAAACAGGTCCATGGTGACGCTGAAATGGAAGTTCAGGTAGCGCTGCAGGGTCGGCAGGTCGATCGCGCCGGCGGCGCGGATCTTCGCCACGTCGTCGGTCTTGAGCTGGTTCATGACTTCGCAGGTACGCTGGATGACGCGGCCGACGCCGGACTCGCCGACGAACATGTGGTGCGCTTCCTCGGTCAGCATGAACTTGCAGGTGCGCGCCAGCGGATCGAAGCCGGATTCGGCCAGCGAGCAGAGCTGGTACTTGCCGTCGCGGTCGGTGAAATAGGTGAACATGAAGAACGACAGCCAGTCCGGCGTGCTCTCATTGAAGGCGCCGAGGATGCGGTGGTTGTCGGCATCGCCCGAGCGACGCTCGAGCAGGGCCTCCGCTTCCTCGCGGCCGTCGCGGCCGAAATAGGCGTGCAGCAGGTAGACCATGGCCCAGAGGTGGCGGCCTTCTTCGACGTTGACCTGGAACAGGTTGCGCATGTCGTAGAGCGAGGGGCAGGT
>JAIOPW010000145.1 GCA_021413665.1 Rhodocyclales bacterium
AAGGTCTTCGCCGCTGCGAGTGCCGGCGGCAGCGGCCGCCGCAGCAGCTGCCAGCTCGACCCGGGCCACCGGTGCAATACGGCTGTTGGCGGCTTCGTCGTCACCCTTGGGGCGGCCGCCCATGGCAAAAACGCCGACGGAAAGAGCAAGCGCGGCCACCGCCGCGAGGCTGCGAGTATTCAGCGGGGACATGGGCAATCTTCCGGAAAATTGTCGAACGAGGTGGGCGATTATAGCGGATTCACCCGCCCCGCAATGGACGCCGGGAGCCGAACCAGTTATGCTTCGCCCCCTCGCGCTCGTAGCTCAATGGATAGAGTACTGGCCTCCGAAGCCAGGGGTTGTGGGTTCGATCCCCGCCGAGCGCACCAAAGTCCTGCATGGCAAGTCTGGTGCTTGCCGTCGAGCGAGCTTAGCGCTCGCTGACCAGCAGTCCGAATCGTCCCCGCGTGATCCGGCTGAGCCAATAGTCGAAGGTGTTTCCGAACCGGTTTCCGGTGTGGATCATGAGCGCCGCCGCTTCGATCTGGTGTGCGGCCCCGGGTCCGTAGGTCGCTTCCAACCCGGTTCTGCGCGCCGCTGCGGGCGTCCCGTCGCTCTCGGTCCAGTGCATCGCATACAGCAGTCCCGGAATCTCGCTGTCCGGGCAGTTCGCCAGATCGAGTACGAGCAGACTGGCGATTTCCACCTTCGACAGCCCGACCTGGTGCGCGAGGATCTCGTGGCCCCATGCGCAATGGCGACAGCGATTGACGCCGGTGACGACCAGCATGATGCGTTCGCGAAAGCCGGCAGCAATGCCAGCCCGTGACGACAGGGCAAGAACGGCGCGTATCGACCTGGCGATGCGCCACAGGTCGCGGACGAACTGCACCGGGCTGGCATAGATACGCCGCTGAAATCCGCTGGCGCGGGCGTGGCTGTTCATGCCCGGTACTTCGCCTTCGCCGGTAGCACCCGACGCACACCGCCGCGCGGATCGGGCGTGTCGCCGGCACAGCGCGGGATGACCGGCGTATGGCCGGGGGATACGGGGAAGCTGTCCCTGACCCCCACGGCGAATTCGTTCTCGGCAATGACGCGGGTCGGGGCCAGGGAGCAGAACGCGCGGGGTTTCGTCATGCAGGACTACCTGAAAGCGCAAACGCGCAGCATAGCCGCACGGAGCGACGCTGGTCGGGTCCATCAGTCGGGATCGCGCTCATCGCCCGATGGCCTTGAAGCGTTCCAGCGTGCGCGCCCTTGCGGCAGCGTGGTCGACCACCGGCGCCGGGTAGTCGCGGCCGATGTGGACCTTGCAGGCGGCCTGCTCCGCAGCGCTCATGGTCCACGGCGCGTGGATGAATTTCTGCGGCACACGGTCCAGTTCCGGCACATAGCGGCGGATGAAGCGGCCTTCGGCGTCGAACCTCTGCGACTGGGTGACAGGGTTGAAGATGCGGAACCAGGGTTGGGCGTCGCAGCCGGTGGAGGCCGCCCATTGCCAGCCACCGTTGTTGGCGGCGAGGTCGAAGTCGAGCAGTTTTTCGGCGAACCAGGCCTCTCCCTGGTGCCAGTCGACGCCGAGATCCTTGGTCAGGAACGAGGCCGTGACCATGCGCAGCCGGTTGTGCATCCAGCCGCTATGGGAGAGCTGGCGCATGGCCGCGTCCACCAGCGGATAACCAGTGCGGCCGGCGCACCAGGCGGCGAACAGGCCTGGCGCGGTATCCCAGCACAGGGCATCGAAAGCGGGTTTGAAGCACTGCGTGGCGACGCGCGGGTGGTGCCAGAGGATGGCATGGTAGAAATCGCGCCAGATCAACTCACCGAGCCAGGTCGCGGCGCCGCGGCTGGCTTGCGCATGGGCGTGGGCGGCGAGCTGGCGGATGGAAATGGTGCCGAAGCGCAGGTGGGCCGACAGGTAGGAGCAGCCCTTGATTGCGGGAAAGTCGCGCGTTGCGGCATAGTCGTCGATGCGCTCGATGAAGTCGCGGAACAACGCCTGCGCGCCGCTCATGCCGACGGGCAGGCACAGTTCGCCCAGGTCGGTCGGCTCGAAGCCGAGGTCTTGCAGCGTCGGCAACGCACTATCTTCCGGCGGCGGCGCCAGGCGGGATGAGTATTCCTCCACCGGCCAGGGCTGCAACTCCGCTACGGCGAGGCGCTTGAGCCAGGCGTTCTTGTAGGGTGTGAACACCGAGAAAGGCGTGTCGCCCTGCGTCATCACTTCGTTGCGCTCGAAGATCACCTGGTCCTTGAAGTCGAGAAAGTGAACGTCGGCGCTGGCAAGACGGCGATTCACCGCCGCATCGCGCGCGATGGCGGCAGGTTCGTAATCGCGGTTGGCGTAGACCGCCGATGCACCGAGTTCCGCTGCGAGCTGCGGAATCTCGATCAGCGGGTTGCCGTGGCGCACGATCAATCCGCCACCCATCTCACGCAGCGCGACAGCGACTTCCCCCACGGCGCGCAGGATGAACTCGACGCGTCGGTCGCGTCGCGGCAGCGGATCGAGAATGGTGGCGTCGAAGACGAAAACGCACCAGACCCGCCCATGCGTTTTCAGCGCGTGATGCAGCGCGGCGTGGTCATGCACACGCAAATCGCGACGAAACCAGACAAGGGCGGCGGACATCGATGGATTGGATGGAGTTACTCGGGAACGGACTGACAGATTACAATGACGGCACATTCATGGAAACCGTCAGTCTCGCCAACCACTTCCTGATCGCCATGCCCGCCATGGCCGATCCGAATTTTTCGCGTACGCTGACCTACATCTGCGAACACAACGCCGAAGGCGCGATCGGCATCATCGTCAATCGGCCGATGGACATGAACCTGGCGGGGCTGTTCGACCGCGTCAGCATTCCCCTTGGGGACGAACAGGCCGAAGCGCGGTTCGCCGGCCTGCCGGTGTATTTTGGTGGCCCGGTGCAGACCGATCGCGGCTTTGTGCTCCATCGCCCGGCCGGGGAATGGCAGTCCTCGCTCGCCGTCAGCGACCGCATCGCGCTGACCAGCTCCCGCGACATCCTGCAATCCATGGGAAGCACCGGCGAACCAGCCGAAGTCCTGGTCAGCCTCGGCTATGCCGGCTGGACCGCCGGGCAACTGGAGTGGGAACTGTCGCAGAACGCCTGGCTGACGGTGGAGGCCGACGTCGGCATCATCTTCGACGTGCCGCCCGAAGAACGCCTGCCGGCGGCGATGCAGTTGCTCGGCGTGGATTTTGCCAACCTGTCCGAGGTCGCCGGGCATGCTTGACCAGGCGGGCTCGGTGCTGGCCTTCGATTTCGGCACCAGGCGCATCGGTGTCGCCATCGGAACCCAGTTCGGCGGCGGGCGTTACGGCCCTGCACGCGCAATGACCACCATAGACAGCGAGGCCAACGATGCCCGCTTTGCCGCGATAGAGGCGCTGATCGCCGAGTGGCAGCCAGTGCGGCTGCTGGTCGGCCGGCCATTGAACGACGACGGTACGCCGCACGAGATGACCGCCCGCTGCGAACGCTTCGCCAACCAGTTGCGCGGACGCTTCCGCTTGCCGGTCGAAGACGTCGACGAACGGTTCAGTTCGACCGCAGCCGATGCGAGCCTGCGTGAGCAAGGGTTTTCGTGGCAGGAACGCAAGACGCGGATCGACGCCGAAGCCGCACTCGTCATTCTCCAGAGCTGGTTCGATTCCCATGCCCAAGACCATGCGGTTGCCTGACGCCGAGGCGCTCTGCGTCGCCCTTGCCGACGCCATGCGCGGCCATGTCGATCCCGCCGCAACGGCCTTGGTCGGCATCCACACCGGCGGCGTCTGGGTCGCCGAGCGGCTGCATGCCGCACTGGGGCTGAAAATTCCTCCCGGTTCGATCAACGTGTCTTTTTATCGCGACGACTACAGCCAGCGCGGCCTGCACTCCAACGCCAAGGCCTCGCAGATTCCCTTCGATGTCGATGGTGCGCATATCGTCATCGTCGATGACGTGCTTTATACCGGCCGCACCATACGTGCGGCGATGAATGAACTGTTCGATTACGGCCGGCCGGCAAAAATCGAGTTGGCGGTATTGACCGATCGCGGCGGGCGCGAGCTGCCCATCACCCCCAGTTTCTGCCCGCATTCGCAGAGCCTCCCTGCCGCGCAGATGCTGGCGCTGGAGCGGGCCGACGATGGCCGGCTGTCCTTCAAGCTGATGGAGAAATGAGGCGATGAACACGGGCGGCAATCCGCAACTGAACCGGCACGGCGAACTCAACCACCTGCTGACCATCGAAGGCCTGCCGCGCGAGGTGCTGACGCGCATCCTCGACACCGCCGCGCCTTTTTCCGAAGTCGCCGAGCGCGAAGTCAAGAAGGTGCCGCTGCTGCGGGGCAAGAGCGTGTTCAACCTGTTTTTCGAGAACTCGACGCGCACCCGCACTACCTTCGAAATCGCCGCCAAGCGGCTTTCCGCCGACGTCATCAACCTCAACATCAGTACTTCCTCGGCAAACAAGGGCGAGACCCTGCTCGACACCGCGGACAACCTGGCGGCGATGCAGGCCGACATGTTCGTCGTGCGCCACGCCTCCAGCGGCGCGCCCTACCTGATCGCGCAGCACCTGGCCGCCACCGGGCGTGACCACATCCATGTCGTCAATGCCGGCGATGGCCGCCATGCCCACCCGACGCAAGGCCTGCTCGACATGTACACCATCCGCCACTACAAGAAGGACTTCAGCCAGCTTACCGTCGCCATCGTCGGCGACGTGCTGCATTCGCGCGTGGCGCGCAGCCAGATCCATGCGCTGATCGCGCTGGGGGTACCCGAAGTGCGCATCATCGCGCCCAAGACCCTGCTGCCGACCGGCGTCGAGCGCCTCGGCGTGCGGGTCTTCCACGACATGCGCGAAGGCCTGCGCGGGGTCGACGTGGTGATGATGTTGCGCCTGCAGAACGAGCGCATGCAAGGCGCCCTGTTGCCTTCGACGCAGGAATATTTCAAGTCCTGGGGCCTGACGCCGGAGAAACTGGCGCTGGCCAAGCCGGACGCCATCGTCATGCACCCGGGGCCGATGAACCGCGGCGTGGAGATCGATTCCGCCGTGGCCGACGGCAACCAGGCCGTGATCCTGCCGCAGGTGACTTTCGGCATCGCGGTGCGTATGGCGGTGATGGCCATGCTGGCCGGAAATTGAGCGGACCACCATGAAAATCCACATCAAGAACGGTCGCCTGATCGACCCGACGAGCAAGATCGACAAGCCGCAGGATCTGTTCATCGCTGCCGGCCGCATAGTCGGCGTTGGCAACACGGCGCCTTCGGGCTTCGAGGCCAACAGCGTGCTCGATGCGACGGGCTGCATCGTCTGCCCCGGACTGGTCGATCTCGCCGCACGACTGCGCGAGCCGGGTTTCGAATACCGCGCTACGCTGGAATCCGAAATGGCCGCCGCCGCCGCGGGTGGCGTGACGCGCCTGGCCTGCCCGCCGGACACCGATCCGGTGCTGGACGAACCCGGCCTGGTGGAAATGCTGACCCATCGTGCGCGGCTGCCCGAGTTCGCCCACGTGCATCCGGTCGGCGCCCTGACCGTGCAACTGGAAGGCAAGGCGCTGACCGAAATGGCCGAACTGGCGGAAGCCGGGTGCGTCGCTTTCGGCCAGGCCAATCGCGCCATCGTCGATACGCAAGTGCTGCTGCGCGCCATGATGTATGCGGCGACTTTCGACTTCCCGGTCTGGTTGCAGGCGCAGGATCCCTTCCTCGCCCGCAAGGGCGTCGCCCATGATGGCGAGATTGCGGCCAGGCTGGGACTGGCCGGCATCCCGGTGGCGGCGGAAACCATTGCGCTCGCCACCATGCTGCAACTGGCACGCGAGACCGGCGCGAGGGTGCACGTCACGCGCATCTCGTCCGCCGCCGGGGTCGACATGATTGTCGCGGCCCGTGCCGCCGGCATCGCGGTGACCTGCGACGTGGCGATTCACAACCTGCACCTGAGCGAAATGGACATCGGTTTCTTCAACGCCCATGCCCGCCTCGATCCGCCGCTGCGCTCGCAAGCCGATCGCGACGCATTGCGCGCGGGGCTTGCCTCGGGCGCGATCAACGCGCTGTGCTCCGACCACACCCCGGTCGATGACGACGGCAAGCAGATGCCCTTCGACGAAGCCGAAGTCGGCGCCACCGGGCTCGAATTGCTGCTGCCGCTGACGCTGAAGTGGGGGCAGGAAATGAAGCTGCCGCTGCTGACGGCGCTTGCCCGTGTCACCTCCGACCCGGCGCGCATCCTCGGCGTCAAGGCCGGCAGCCTGGCGGTCGGGGCGGCTGCCGACGTCTGTGTCTTCGATCTGGCCGCGAGCTTCAAGGTCACCCGCGAAAATCTCCGCAGCCAAGGCAAGAACACGCCCTTCCTCGGCCAGGAATTTCCCGGCCGCGTGCGCTACACCCTCATCGACGGCCACCTGGCCTTCGATGGCACGCTCAACTGAAAGCTTCCCGCCAGCCTTCGTAACGGCTTACCGGCATGCCGCGAGCGCGGCCACCAATCAATTAGAGTACCCGGCGGATGGGCTGCGTATTCTTGACGAAACACTATTTCGCCCGATTGCAATTCTGAATCTCACTGTTCGACATGACGTCCTTGATGACGCACTCGCTGTCCATGGCCTTTTGCCTTGCCGCCCGCTTTGCGGCCGCCCTGGCTAGCGCTGCTCCGGCCGGATCCTTTTCAATTGTCGAAACATCGTTGGTGAGCTGTGCTGGCTCGCTTCGCCGCAAGGCGGGCTTCGTTACCGCCCTATCCGTGGCCTGTGTGGCAGGTCGATCCTGGGCGTAAGCGATTTGCCCTGAAATGAGGAGGCCCAGGAAAAGCCCTGTGACACTCAGGAGACAATGAATTTTCATAACAAGAACCTTTGTCGCGTTCGAGAATGATTGGCCCATTTGGGCGGATACGGTAAATCGGGCAATGGCGCTTTCGGAGTCGCCGATCACGGATTCCTCAACTGACCGTACTTTACATGCCAAATAGCCCACCGTTGGCATTTATGTTCCGCAGCCTTCAATGCATTTTTGGGCAAGACGTTCCTTAATGGCGGATTTGAGGTGGCGAGCGTCATCCGCCAATACGGCGGCGCATGACTAAACCCGACCCAGCCAAGAATGCCGCAGTGTATTGAAATGGAAAGCCCCTGCCCTTTGTCCGGATTTAGCCGGCTCGGGATGGCCGCAATACGCTTCGCCGGCCATGGTTGCCACTGCCACATCGCGCAACGCTATCAATCACTCGGGCAGAAGCATTTCCCTTGCTCGCGCAGGATCAACGCCGCCGATGCGAACGCGCTTTGCGCGCGAGCTTTCGCCGCTGACCAGGCTGACCACGGATTTCGCGACACCGAGTTGATCGGCCAGAAACTCGATCAGGCAGGCGTTGGCCTTGCCGTCCACCGGTGGCGCGGC
>JAIOPW010000146.1 GCA_021413665.1 Rhodocyclales bacterium
AGTTTGTCCACTTCCGGGTCGCGTGGTTTCGCCGCCAGTGCTGAAGCGAACAACCCCATCGCGTGCAGCGGCTGGCGCAAATCGTGGTTGGCGGCCGCGAAAAACTGCGTCTTGGCGCGCGTGGCGGCTTCGGCAACCTGCTGCTGCGCCTTGAGTTCGGCGATCAGTTCGACATTGTCGAACCGGGTATGCAGCGATTGGGTGAGCAGGCGATTCAGGTTGCGCCCGAAAGCGAGCAGGGTAATCAGGACAAGAGAGCACGCTGCCGCGGTGAACAGATGCACGGTGCCAGCTTCCAGCGCGGTGCGCACGATGACGGGCAGTATGGTCGGCAATACAAATGCGTAGAACGATGGCGCGTGCACGGCGATCAGCGTCAGCGCGCCCGTGGTCACCGCGAACAGCGCGACGATCAGAAATGCCTGGTAGTCGGGCGCGCCGGGTACGAACATCAGCACGCCGGCGCTGCCCCAGATGAGGCCGGAGAGGCCAGCGCCTACCGTCCACATGCGGCCCCAGCGGTGCGCTTCTGCCGGCGCCGGCGGGTTGCGCCGGTAGCGCATGTAGAGTGCGAGGCGCCAACTCTGGTTGAGAATAATCACGCCAAACCACGTCAGCAGTATCGCGTGCGGCACCTGGCTCCACATCGCGCCGATTACCACCAGGCCCGCTGCCACCATGCCAGCGGTCGATTTCGGCAACTGCGAGTAAAGCGCGCGGATCTGCTCGGCGACTACCAGCGGATTGCGGGGTTGGGCGGCGGAGCGCGTTAGGGGCATGGGATAGCGGGCAGAATTATGCGTTGACGCTGAACTACTCGCTCGGCGCTGTCAAGCCGCGGCAATGTCGCCGGTGACCGGCATGACGGTGTCGTCAAGCGCCGGCATTGCGCTCGAAGTGCGCCCGCGCGCGCCGAGAGCATAAACTTTTTGCGAACCCAGCCACATCGGCAGCACGCGTCCAGCGGCGTCGGTGACGCGCCACGGCTCCATGATCATGCGCATGTGGGAGTCGTCGTCGAAGTCCGCGACGGTGAGCGGCACGGCGGATGACTCGGGCGGTTCGCGGTCGCTGCCGGCAATATAGCTGCGGTCTGCGTCTGGCCGGTAGCCCTCGTGATACTGGTCGATGACATCGAGCAGCGCCGCGAAATGCCCACCTCCGCGCAAGAGCCGCGGCACGTCGTGCCACAGCTTGCGCATGCGGTTGCGCGGCGCATAGACGGTTTTCAGCAGCCGGCGGTAGCCGTCGACAAAAGCTTCCGCGGTAGTCTTGCGCGGCCGCACCACCAGCGTGTAGGTGTTGAAGTCGCGCAGCAGGGCATTCGGCATGAATGCGGGTATTGCCTCGTTGGCGAGACGGTGAAAATGCGGCGTGCCCGGAATCGGCGTTTCAAAGCAGATATAACTCGGCACGTGCAGGCCGCACTCGCGCAGCCGCTGCGGTATGGCGTCGATATATTCGAGGTCGTCGATCAATGGGCTCAGCATCAACCCGGACATGAGCAGGATACCGTGGGCGTGACACTGCTCGATGATCCGGCGCGTTTTATGTATGGCATTCTGGTATTTGTGCATGTCGTGCAGCGTCACCGGGTTGAAACTCTCGAGGCCGGTGTACAGAAACCGGCAACCCGAGCGCGCCATGGCCGCCACCAGGGCAGGCTGGGCGATGACATTGAAGGTGACCGACGAACCCCAGTGTATTTTCATTGGCTCCAGTGCCGCGCACAATTCGCGCAGGTACGGCAGATTGCCGCCGATGTTGTTGTCGTAGAAAACGATCATGTTGCTGCGCTTTTTCTGCCCGCGTTGTTTCAGCAGGGTTTGCCCGGCAACGATATCGCGCACGACATCCGCTGCCGGGCGCACTTCGTGGCGCGTGCCGACCCCGGTCAGGATGCAGAATTCGCAACTGAAAGGGCAGCCGCGGGTCGCTTCAAAGCCCATCGGCAGCACTTGCTGACCGGCAGCGAGATCGATGCGCGGCACCGGCACGCGGTTTCCCGCATAAGGCACGGAACGGTACTGAGGCTGCAGCCGTCCGTAACGGAAGTCCTCGTAGAGGCGCGGCACCGTGCTTTCGGGATCGCCGATCACAATGGAATCGAAAAACGGCTGGCACAGCGCCGGATAGGTGCTCGCAAAATTGCCGCCATACACGGTGCGTGCGCCGCGCCGACGGAAATAATGCGAGATCTGGCGCGCGCGATCGAAATCGGAATGCACGCTGGAAATGAACAGCAGGTCGTAATGCCGGTCCCACGCGGGGTCGCACCACGTGTCATTGATAATTTCGATGTTCGCATCGGCCGGCAGCAGTCCGGCGATCAGCGGCCCTATCTGCGGCTGCAGCACGCCGCGATGGTGCTGGCCCAGGCGATGGTAGTCGACGAACACGAAAATGATTCCGACGCGCACTGTTTTCTCCCCGTGCCAACCCGGCGCTTCCACGGCCTCTCTAAAAGCCGTTTTTTATGATGTGCTGAATGCTCGCAACCGTTGCCTCATTCTGGTCAAACTCTACGTGCCTGGTCGTAGTAGTGGTCAGGCCCGGGCCTTTTTCCAGTTTCGACCATGCCGCACGCTCTTTCTCGTCCAGAAACTGGCGCAACTCGACGACGTCCGCATTCCGGTAGGTGCGCTGATCGTGGAAAAAACGCTGCATACCGAGAAGCGGCACGTCGCCGAGATCGGCGTGCGTTTTGTCGTCGTGCTCGCAGACGCCGGACATGAAGTAGAGCAACGAGCGCGGGTAAATCCACGGCACCAGTTTGTCGGAGCATTCAAAGCCGTCGCTGAGCGCAAAATTGCGGAAGTTCGCGATGCGGCCGCTGTGTTTTTTGACGGTCTGGTGGAACAACTCCACGGTCACCGCGGGGGCCAGGAAAACCACGTCGAATTTTGCGTCCGGCACGTGTTTCGCCGCATGTTCCAGGAAGTGGCAGACATAGATGGAGCCGCCGCTGTGCGCCACGAGGATGATGCGCGGCCGCTGTCCGGCCTCCCAGCGCCGGCGCAAACCGGCGAGGAAGGCGGTGCCGCCGTATACATTTTCATCCGGCTCAAATGCATCCAGCGCTTCGTGTTTCATCAGGCGCCACACCCGATTGCCGAAATCGGTGAGGAAGAACACGCGCATGAACTCTTCGGTAATGGTCGCGCGCAAGCCGTGCGAGCGGCCGGTGACAAAGCGTCCTGCGATGCGTTTCAGCATATAGCCGAGATCGAGGACATGGCGAGTGCGCAGCTTGCGGATGGACTGCAGCGCCCGCCGCGAGACTATGGCCCTGGCTTGTTCACGCAACGGCCGGGAAAAACTTGCGCGCAAATCGTTGATTATCTCGCCGATACCGGAATGCCAGACGAAAAAAACCGGGTAGGCGCCGGCCGCGCGGTAGACTGGAAGCAGCCGCTCCGCAATCGACACACCTTCCGTTTCGGCGACGTTGCCGCCGTGGAAGTGCACGACCAAACGGTCGCTGTTCGGGTCGCGATCCAGCGTTTGAAACAGGTGGTCGAGATCCGCTTTGCTCGTTCCGGTGAATTTGCCGGCATGCAAATCCAGGTAGTGGTCCGTGGTCAGCGCCGTCATATCCGCCATGCTCCTCCTCCGTGCCTGCTGGCTTCCGGTGCCGTGCGCATTTTTCTCCGGCACCAGCCCTGTTTTAAATCCGGTCTGCGACTCGCGATCTCAGTGCGCCGCGCCGCGGTCCGTGCCGCCTGGCGGACTGAGTTGCCAGCCCAGCCGGCCTACCGCGATCACGGCCTGCGTCCGGTTGGTCACGCCGAGCGCTTTGAGGATGGCAGTGACATGGATCTTCACAGTACCTTCAGCGAGATTGAGGTCGCGGCAGATCAGCTTGTTCGGCTTGCCTTGCACCATCAGCGCGAGTACTTCGGATTGTCGGGTGGTAAGACCCTTGTCGCGCGGGGTGCCAGCCGGGCCGGCGTTGTTTTCAGTGGTCACGCGTGCTGTTTCTGGCGTCTCCTGCTGTTGACGCAGCACTTCGACGGGCAGATAAACGCCGCCGGACAGCACCAGGCGCAGCGCATTGAGCAGCAGCTGGTTCGAAGAAGTCTTGGGTATGAAGCCCATGGCGCCGGCGTCGATTGCGCGCGTAACCATCGCCGGCTGTTCGGTGGCGGACAGGACGACCACCGGCGTCGCCGGATGGCGTTCGCGCATTTGCGTCAGCGCCGTTATGCCGTCCGCATCGGGCAGTCCGAGGTCGAGCAGCACGAGATCGAGGGCGGGATTTGCCGCCGCTGCCGTCATCGCTTCGGCGCAGTTCTGCGCCTCGATCAGTTCGAGCTGGTTGTCGAGCATGGTCAGCACGTGCCGCAATGCCTCACGGATCAAAGGGTGATCGTCAACGATCAATATCTTCACGCCATGCCTCCACTGTATCGCGCAA
>JAIOPW010000301.1 GCA_021413665.1 Rhodocyclales bacterium
CCTCGACCCGAACAAGCCCAACCCGGTGAAGGTGTAAGCCATGGCGCAGATCGTGGAAGTGAAAGTACCGGACATCGGTGACTTCAAGGACGTGCCGATCATCGAACTGCTGGTCAAGGTCGGTGACGAGGTCAAGGCCGAGGATTCGCTGATGACCCTGGAATCGGACAAGGCGACGATGGACATTCCCTGTCCGGTGTCGGGCGTCGTTACCGAATTGAAGGTCAAGGTCGGTGACAAGGTGGCGGAGGGTGTGGTCCTGGCCATGGTTAAGACCAGCGCTGATGGTGCGACGACTGTAGCGGCTCCCACCAATGCGGCGGCGGCGCCCGCTGCGGCAGCAACACCGGTTCAGGCCATTGCCCCGATTGCGCCTGTCGCCGCAGTTGCGGGTCCTGGCGCCGACTTTCGCCCAGGCGACGCCGAGCTGATCACGGCGCCGCCCCGCATTTCCATGCCGACGCCGGCCGAGCGCCTGACCGGCGGCGCAGCCCACGCCAGCCCCTCGGTGCGCCGTTTCGCCCGCGAACTCGGCGTCGATGTCGGCAAGGTCACTGGCACCGGGCCGAAAGGGCGCATCACGCAAGCCGACGTCCAGGCCTGGGTCAAGGGCTTCATCGGCGGCGCGGCAACACCCGCCGCTGTCGCGCCCGCCGGCACAGGTACGGGGCTCGACCTGCTGCCCTGGCCGAAGATCGATTTCGCCAAGTTCGGCGCCATCGAAGTCCAACCGCTGTCGCGCATCAAGAAGATTTCCGGCGCCAACCTCTCGCGCAACTGGGTCATGATCCCGGCCGTCACCTATCACGAGGACGCCGACATAACCGACCTGGAAGACTTCCGCGTTCAGATCAACAAGGAGAACGAGAAGTCCGGTGACAAATCGGCCGCCAAGCTGACCATGCTCGCCTTCCTGATCAAGGCCTGCGTCAAGGCGATGCAGAAGTACCCGGAGTTCAACGCCTCGCTGGACGTCAATGGTACGGAAATGAGCCTGGTGCTGAAGAAGTACTACAACATCGGCTTCGCCGCGGATACGCCCAACGGCCTGATGGTGCCGGTGATCAAGAACGCCGACAGCAAGGGCGTCTTCGAACTGGCACGCGAATCCGGCGAACTGGCGAAACAGGCGCGTGAAGGCAAGCTCAAGCCGGCCGACATGCAAGGCGCCTGCTTCACCATTTCCAGCGTCGGCGGCATCGGCGGCACCGGCTTCGCCCCGATCGTGAATGCGCCGGAAGTAGCCATCCTCGGCGTCAGCAAGTCGATGATGAAGCCGGTCTGGGATGGCAAGGCCTTCCAGCCGCGCCTGATCCTGCCCTTGTCGCTGACCGCCGACCACCGCGTGATCGACGGTGCGCTCGCCACCCGCTTCAACGTCTACCTCGCGCAACTGATGGCCGACATGCGGAGAAGCATGCTGTGACGACGCTCACCGTAGTCAAGAAGGGCGACAGGGTCGCGATCGCCGCCGACGGCCTCACCACCTTCGGCGACACCCGACTGGCGCGCAGCTACAAGGGCGAGCACGACAAGATCCTCGACATCGCCGGCTCATGGATCGGCATTTGCGGCTCCTCGGCCCACCACCTGGTGTTGCAGAGCGCCTTCTCCAAACTGGAGGACGTCAAGCTCGGATCGCGCATGGAGGTGTATGAGACCTTCCGCCGCCTGCACCCCGTCCTCAAGGAACATGCCTTCCTCAATCCCAAGGAAGACGACGACGACCCCTACGAAAGCTCGCAGATCCAGGCGCTGATCGCCAACAGCTCGGGCATCTACGGCGTCTATTCCTATCGCGAAGTATTCGAGTTCGACCGGGTCTGGGCGGCCGGCTCGGGCCGCAGCTTCGCGCTGGGCGCCATGCACGCGCTTTACGAAAGCGAACTCTCCGCCGCCCGCATCGCCGAAGCCGGCGTCGCCGCCGGCATCGAGTTCGACACCTCCTCGGGGCCACCCATCGTGGTGCACGAGATCAAGCTGGAAGGAAAGCCGAATGAGTGACATCGTCGAAATCAAGGTCCCCGACATCGGTGACTTCAAGGACGTGCCGGTCATAGAGGTTCTGGTCAAGGTCGGCGACACGGTCAAGGCCGAGGATTCGCTAATTACCCTGGAATCCGACAAGGCGACCATGGACGTGCCCTCGCCGGTGTCCGGCGTGGTGACGGAACTGAAGGTCAAAGTCGGCGACAAGATCGCCGAGGGTACGCTGGTGGCGCTGGTGAAGGTATCGGCAGCGCCAGGCACGAGCGTTCCTGCGCCGGCGGCTGCAGAAACTCCGGCAGCAGCTTCGGTCGCCGTGTCGCCAGCGCCGACTATTGCGGCACCGGTTGCTGCCGTTGGCAAATTCGCCGGCAAGGCCGACATCGAATGCGAAATGCTGGTGCTCGGCGCCGGCCCGGGGGGCTACTCCGCTGCCTTCCGCGCCGCCGACCTGGGCATGAAAACCGTCATCGTCGAACGCTATGCGACGCTGGGCGGCGTCTGCCTCAATGTCGGCTGCATCCCCTCGAAGGCGCTGCTGCATGTCGCCGCGGTGATGGA
>JAIOPW010000302.1 GCA_021413665.1 Rhodocyclales bacterium
GCATCGGCCACGAACGGTGGTTGCGCAACATCGCAACGGCGCTGGGCAACGCACCGCTCACCCCCGACGTAGCCAGCGCCCTGCGCTCACGCGCCGACCATCCTTCGGCGCTGGTGCGCGAACATGTGGCGTGGGCGCTCAGGCGCCACGGAGAAACCGTTTAGCCCGTCGCCACCGGACGCGAGGGATCGGCGCACCACTCGCTCCACGAGCCGGGATACAGCTTCGAGCCGCTTAGCCCGGCCAGTTCCATCGCCAGCAGATTGTGGCAGGCGGTCACGCCGGAGCCGCACTGCTGCACCACATCGGAGGCCGCACGATCGGCCAGCAGCGCGTCGAACTCGGCGCGCAGTTCCGCGACCGGCTTGAAGAAGCAGCCGGCATCATCGAGGTTGTCGAAGTAGAAACGATTCACGGCGCCCGGAATATGGCCGCCGACCGGATCGAGTGTCTCGTTCTCGCCGCGGAATCGTTCCGGGCTGCGCGCGTCGAGGATCAGCGTCCGCTCCGACCCAAGGCCGGCCAGCACCTGCCCGACGTCGACCGCCATGTCGCGCGGTTGCGGCACAAAATTGCGTGGCGCGACCGTCGGCGTGGCGTCTTCCAGCTCGCGCTTGCCGCGCTTCCATCCCGCCAGGCCGCCATCCAGCACCGCGACCTTGTCATGCCCGAGCCAGCGCAGCATCCACCACAAGCGCGAGGCGAAGATGCCGCCTTCATTGTCGTAGGCCACCACCTGCGTCGACGCATCGACGCCGCACTCGGACATGCGCCTGGCGAACGTCGCCATCGCCGGCAGCGGATGGCGCCCGTTGCGACCATCCTTGGCGCCCGAAAGGTCGTCATCGAGATGCAGGAACAGGGCGCCGGGAATATGGCCGCGGGCATAGGACTGGCGTCCGTAGCCGGTATTCTTCAGGTCATGCCGGCAGTCGAACACGCGCCACTCCGGATGCGCCGCGAGCTGCTCGACACTCACCAGCACCGCCGACTGCGTTTCGCTCATGCGGCTTCCGCCAGCCAGCTGCGGGCTTCCGGCTCGCTTTCAAACACCGTCACATCGGCGTTTACGAACAGTTGCTCCAGCCACGCGCTCCACGCCACCCACTGACTGTCGGTAATCACCGCGATGCGCTTGAAATCGCCGGCGTGCTGCTGGGAAAAGCGAATCTCTTCCCAGACCACATCCAGCGTGAAGTCGGCCATGTCGCGCAGGTCGACCAGCAGGTTCACCTGCCCGGCAAACTTGATCTCGAAAAGTACCAGCTCCTCGAATTCCTTGAAGTCGGCCAGGGTGAATTCGCCGAATACGGCGAATTCGACAAGATGGTCCTTGTGTTGTGTCGTGATCATGATGAGTCTCCTTGGTCCGGAGAATAGTCAGCGGCAGTGAAAAAGACAATGGGAATTCCGGTTTCCGGCTGAAGCCGGGGATCAAAAATGAGAAGAGCCCGCATGGCGGGCCCTTTTCGGCGAAAGGCTGTCGTGCTTACTTCTTGGCCTTCTTGCCGGCAACGGCCAGCTTGAAACCGGCACCTGCGCTGAACTTCGGTACAGTCGTGGCCGGAATCTTGATGGTGGCGCCGGTCTTGGGGTTCTTGCCGGTGCGCGCGGCGCGCTTGGCCGACTTGAAGGTGCCGAAACCCACGAGCGTCACGCTGTCGCCCCTGGAAACCGCCTTGACGACGGCAGCCATGACGCCATCGAGCGCCTTGCCGGCGGCAGCCTTGCTGATGTCGGCTTCCTTGGCGGCAATTTCAATCAGTTCTGCTTTGTTCATACTTGAGATTCCTCCGGAAATTTGCGGGCATCCCGCCCGAAAAAATATTCTAAACCCGTTTCCGCGGCCGGTTGCAAGGATTTTATGCGTCCGGCGCCCGCGATGTTGTGATGATGCCGCCACCGAGGCAAACCGTGGACTCGTAGAGCACGAGCGACTGTCCGGGAGTCACCGCCCATTGCGGAGCGGCAAAATTCACCTCGCAACCGTCGCCGGAAATGCGCTCGACTTCACAGGCGGCATCGGGTTGCCGATAGCGCGTCTTCGCCGCGTACACCCAGTGCGTATGCGGGGCCGTGCCGGCGACCCACGACAGGTCCTTCGCCACGAGGCTGCCGGAAAGCAGGGCCGGGTGTTCGTGTCCCTGCACGACCTGGAGAATGTTCCTTTCCATGTCCTTGGCGGCGACGAACCAGGGCTCTTCGGTGGCGCCCCTGACGCCGCCGATGCCTAGTCCTTCGCGTTGGCCGAGCGTGTAATACACCAGGCCCTCGTGGCGTCCCACTACGCGATCGGTGCCGAGCACGCGGATCTCGCCCGGCTGTTTCGGCAGGTAGCGCGCCAGGAATTCGCGGAATGGCCGCTCGCCAATGAAGCAGATGCCGGTCGAATCCTTGCGCGCATGGTTCGGCAGGCCGGCTTCTTCGGCGATCCTGCGCACATCGCGCTTGTACAGGTGGCCAACCGGAAACAGGGTCTTCGCCAGTTGCGCCTGGGTCAGCCGGTGCAGGAAATAGCTCTGGTCCTTGGTGCCGTCCTCTGCCTTGAGCAGTTGCCAGGCACCGAGGAATTCTCGCACCTGGGCATAGTGGCCGGTGGCAATCTTGTCCGCGCCGAGCGCCAGCGCATGGTCGAGAAAAGCCTTGAACTTGATTTCCGAATTGCACAGCACATCGGGGTTCGGCGTGCGGCCGGCCTGGTACTCGCGCAGGAAATCGGCGAACACCCGCTCACGGTACTCGGCCGAGAAGTTCACGGCCTCGAAGTCGATGCCGATCACGTCGGCCGCAGCGGCGGCGTCGACGACGTCCTGGTTCGCCGAGCAGTATTCGTCGCTGTCGTCACCCTCCCAGTTCTTCATGAACAGGCCGGTCACCTCGTAACCGGCGCGCTTGAGCAACAGGGCCGCCACCGACGAATCGACGCCGCCGGACAAGCCCACAATTATCTTTCCCTCAGACATCGGGATCGCTTCCTTCATGCCAGGTTTCCAGCGGAATGACGGGCGCCGGATGGCCGTTATCAACGTACCAGCTATCCACCGCGAAACGTCGGACATGTTCAGTTTCGGCGTTCATCAACTCGGGACCGATCTCCTCGATCTGCGCTGAAAAGTGCTGGAACATCCAGCCGCGCTGCGCCGGCTCGAGGACACGGTGAAACCGCAGGGCCCCCCGCCTTTCCAGCAGGCGCAGGAAGCTCGTGGTGGTGGTGGAGTGATCGATGCAGTCCATCGCGCCTTGCACGCCCTGATCGTCGAAATTGCCGCCACGGTCGGCGTGAATCGGCGTCTGCTGCCCGGCCCAGGAATAAAGGCGGCCCACCACCAGGGAAAGCAGCCGGCGCTCCCGCTCCGCCGTATCGGCTGTTGCTAGCATCTCCTGCGCCAGGGCCAGGCGTATCTCGGAAAAAACCGCCGCTTCCCCGGTAGTGCATCCGTAATTGAAGCAAATACCCACCACCTCGTCTGCCCGGGCGCCGGCCGCAAGGAACATCAACAGAAATGCCAGCCGCCGCATCAGTCGTAGTGGCGGACAAGTTCGAGCGGAAAGCGCCGACCCGCGAGGTAGTCGCTCACGCATTGCCACACCAGCGGGCTGCGATGTCGATCCGCGGCAGCGCGAATTTCATCGGGCGTCATCCAGACCGCTCGCAGAATCCCCACGTCCAGCGCCCGGCCGAGCTCGTGTTCGCCCACCTCACCGGAAAATGCAAAGCGCAGGTAGGTAATATCGCCCTGGGGTCGTGGCCACTGATAAATGCCGACCAACGCCGTCGGCCGGAAGCTCCATGCGGTCTCCTCCAGCGCCTCGCGGGCACAGGCTGCGATCAGAGACTCGCCCTGGTCGAGGTGTCCGGCGGGCTGGTTGAAACGGACGCCATCCTCGGTCTCCTCCTCGACCAGCAGAAAGCGTCCCTCGCGCTCGATCAGCGCGGCGACGGTGACATTGGGCTTCCAGACACGATTCATGCTCGCATTTTAGCGCCCCTGCTAAAATCACGGCTTCATTGACCGCAACGCTGGAGACCCACCATGTCCATGGCCGACCGTGACGGCTTCATCTGGTACGACGGCAAGCTCGTGCCCTGGCGCGACGCGACCACCCACGTCCTGACCCATTCGCTGCACTACGGCCTCGCCGTGTTCGAAGGTGTGCGCGCCTACAAGACCGCCTCCGGCACCGCGATCTTCCGCCTCAAGGAACATACCGACCGGCTGTTCAATTCGGCGCATATCTATCGCATGCCGATGCCCTACGACAAGGCGACCTTGATCGAAGCGCACAAGGAAGTCGTGCGCAGCAACACGCTGGAATCATGCTACCTGCGGCCGATCGCCTTCTACGGCTCCGAAAAGATGGGCGTCAGCCCGCGCGGCGCGGCGACGCATGTCTCGATCGCGGCCTGGCCCTGGGGCGCCTACCTCGGCGAGGAAGGCATGGAGAAGGGCATTCGCGTCAAGACCTCGAGCTACTCGCGCCACCATGTGAATGTCAACATGGCGCGCGCCAAGTTCGCCGGCACCTACGCCAACTCCATCCTGGCCAACATGGAAGCCACCGAAGACGGCTACGACGAGGCCCTGCTGCTCGATGTCGATGGCTTCGTCGCCGAAGGCGCGGGCGAGAACCTTTTCGTCATCAAGGACGGCGTGATCTACGAACCCGAAATCGCCTCGGCGCTGATGGGCATCACGCGCAACACCGTCATCACGCTGGCCGCCGA
>JAIOPW010000303.1 GCA_021413665.1 Rhodocyclales bacterium
CGTCCTCTCAGACCAGCTACGGATCGTCGCCTTGGTGAGCCTTTACCTCACCAACTAGCTAATCCGATATCGGCCGCTCCTATCGCGCGAGGCCTTACGGTCCCCCGCTTTCACCCTCAGGTCGTATGCGGTATTAGCACAGCTTTCGCTGTGTTATCCCCCACGACAGGGTACGTTCCGATACATTACTCACCCGTTCGCCGCTCGCCGCCAGGGTTGCCCCCGCGCTGCCGCTCGACTTGCATGTGTAAAGCATTCCGCCAGCGTTCAATCTGAGCCAGGATCAAACTCTTCAGTTCAATCTGTCTTTTTTCCTACTCGCTCAAACGAATCTCAGAGGCTAAATTTACATTTAACCTTACTGTATTACTCGTGTAAGCACTTGCTTTTACATACTCTTAGCATCCAGCAGCAGCAGATCCTTCATCTCGCACTTCCGCACTCAACTCAGAACTCAACCCGGATCTTCCAACCCAGGTCAGCAGCCGTACCTTCGATCTCAGCACGACCACCCACCACCGCCTCCAGCCCAGCAAGCACCTACACCTATCGGTTGTTTGGTTTTTAAAGAACGTTACCGCTTTGTTGCACGCAGCGGCGAAGAGGGGCGCATTATACGGCCGTTGATCCGCACGCCGCCACCTTCGATCATGCGCAGCGCGTCGGAGGTGCTGGGCGTAAGCCCGGCGGCTTTGAGTACCTGCGCCAGCGTCCCCGCGGGGACGGTGATCTCGGGCATGTCGTCAGGCAGAACACCACGCTGGAAACGCGCTTCGAACTCGGCCAGCGCTGCGTCGGCATCCTGCGGCGAATGGAAGCGGGCGACGATCTCCTGCCCCAGCAGCACCTTGATGTCGCGCGGATTGCGTCCATCGGCCACTTCGCGCTTGAAGCGGGCAATCTCGTCGTTGCCACGAAACGACAGCAGTTCGTAATAACGCCACATCAGTTCATCCGACACCGACATCAGCTTGCCGAAAATCTCGGTGGGTGACTCGGCGATGCCGATGTAGTTGCCGAGCGACTTTGACATCTTGTTGACGCCGTCCAGGCCCTCCAGCAACGGCATCATCAGCACGCACTGCGGTGCCTGACCGTAGTGCTTCTGCAGCTCGCGCCCGACCAGCAGGTTGAATTTCTGGTCGGTGCCGCCCAGTTCGACATCGGCCTTCATGGCCACCGAGTCGTAGCCCTGGCACAGCGGGTAGAGGAATTCATGGATGGCGATGGGCTGGCCACCCGTGTAACGCTTGGAAAAATCGTCGCGTTCGAGCATGCGCGCCACGGTGTGGCGGGCGGCCAGCTTGATCATGCCGGCGGCGCCGAGCGGCTCGAACCAGGTCGAGTTGAAGCAGACCTCGGTCTTCTGCGGGTCGAGGATCTTGAATACCTGCTCGCGGTAGGTATCGGCGTTCTCAAGAATCTGCTCGCGCGACAGGGGCGGGCGGGTGGCATGCTTGCCGCTGTGCTTGCCGCTGGGGTCGCCGATCATGCCGGTGAAGTCGCCGATCAGGAACATGACGTGGTGGCCGAGATCCTGAAAATGCCGCAGCTTGTTGATCAGGACGGTATGGCCAAGATGCAGGTCCGGCGCGGTCGGGTCGAAACCGGCCTTGACGCGCAGGGGGCGGCCGGACTTGAGTTTTTCGACGAGTTCGGCCTCGATCAGCAGTTCGTCGGCGCCGCGCTTGATCAGCGCCAGTTGGGAGTCGATATCGACCATGTGAGGTAGCCCGGTTTGACGGAGGGGGGATTTTTGCTACACTCGCCCGACTTTCAAGCCGGTCCGCCCATCCAATTGCCCAAAAACAAGAGCGGGATTTTAGCGCAACTCCATGACTACCGACTCGAACGACCCGGGCCCTTCTGGGCAGGAGTCGGTGTCGTCGGCGTTTCGCTTTTCAGCATGGTGGCCGCCCTTGGTAGCGTCAACGACGCCGCTCCGGAAAGCTTTTCGCGGCAGCAGGTGGTGGAGCAACTCGCGTTGCCTTCCCTGATTGCCGCCGGCGACAGCGGCCAGAGCTACCTGCGCGAGGACCGGGTACAGCGCGGCGACACGGTGACAGGATTGCTCCAGCGCCTCGGCGTCGACGATCCGGCGGCGACAGATTTCCTGAAAGGCAGCGCCACCGCCCAAACCCTGTTCCGCCAACTCAGCCCCGGCAAGAACCTGACGGCGTGGACGGGGCCTCGCGGCGAACTGCAGGCACTGGTTTTCCCGCTCAATGGCGGCAAGGATCAGGCCCTGCTCGTTGAACGCCAGGGCGACAGGTTCTCGGCCACTGAACAGGCACTGCCGCTCGAAACCCAGGTGGTCATGAAGACTGCCGAAATTCGATACTCGCTGTTCGGCGCATCGGATGCCGCAGGAATTCCCGATTCGGTCGCCACCCAACT
>JAIOPW010000060.1 GCA_021413665.1 Rhodocyclales bacterium
AGCGCCGTCTCGCCGGCGCCGACTCCTGGTCTGACCCTATTCTTCGATGGGTTGCCACTCGCCGTGGCGCAGCGCTTCAAGCGGGCGGAACTTCGCCTTGTAGGCCATCTTGCGGCTGTCGCGAATCCAGTAGCCGAGATACAGCCAGGGCAGATCGACATGCTGGCACTGGGCGATTTGCCAGAGGACGGCAAAGGTGCCATAGCTGGCATTCTGCATGTCAGGGTCGTAAAAGGTGTAGACGGAGGAGAGCCCGTCGCCCAGCACGTCGATGATGCTGACGATGCGCAGCACTTCCCCTTCGCGGAATTCGACCAGTCGGCTATCGACGTGGGTTTGCAACAGGAAGTGGGCGTACTGGTCGCGGCTGTCCTGATCCATGCCGCCACCGGAATGGCGCGCCGCCTGATAGCGCTGGTAGAGCTGGTAGTGCTCCTCGCGAAATGTCAGGCCGCACTCGCGGGCGGTGAGTTCGGCGTGCTGATTCAGGGCCCTGCGCTGGCTGCGGCTTGGCACGAACTCGGCCACGTTGAGCCGCACCGGCTGGCATTCGCGGCAGGCATCGCAATAGGGTCGATAGGTAAACACGCCGCTGCGGCGGAAGCCTGCACGCACCAGCTCGCTGTAGGTCGCGTTGTCGATCAAGTGTGTCGGCGTCGCGACCTGGGACCGGGCGATGCGGCCCGGCAGGTAGGAGCAGCCATAGGGCGCCGTGGCATAGAACTGCAACAGCGGAAACGGCGGCAGGTCGCGCAGATGAGTCATGGGGCGCGTCTGAAATGGCCGTCGATTGCGGTCGCCGGCCAACGCTCCGGGGTGTCGTCTTGTGCGCACATGGCGTCAAGCCGCATCGCAAAGTCGCGACGGGGAATCGTTCGGGCGCCGAGCGAGGCGAGGTGTCGGGTTTCCATCTGGCAGTCGATTATGCCGAATCCGCGCTGCTTGAGGTATGCGCACAAATGCGCGAGAGCAATTTTCGAGGCATCGCGCACGTCGGTGAACATCGATTCGCCGTAAAAGGCGTTGCCAATTGCGATGCCATAGAGACCGCCGGCGAGTTTGCCGCCGATCCAGGTTTCGACACTGTGGGCATAACCAATGCGGTGCAGTTCGGCATAGGCTTCCTGCATTTCCCCGGTGATCCACGTACCGGACTGTCCCTCGCGCGGCTTGTTCGCACAGGCGCGCGCAACGTCGTTGAAGGCTGTGTCGAGGCGCACCTCGTAACTGGCGTTGCGCAGGGCTTTCGCCAGCGAGCGGGAGATCTTCATTTCACCGGGAATCAGCACCATGCGCGGGTCGGGGCTCCACCAGAGGATGGGTTCGTCAGCCGAGTACCATGGAAAAATTCCGCGTCGGTAGGCCGCAATCAGTCGCTGCGGGCTCAGGTCACCACCGGCCGCGAGCAGGCCGTTGGGATCGGCCAGCGCCTTCTCGAGCGGTGGAAATACGCATTCCTCAGGCAGCCAGGGAATCATCCGCCTTGCCGGAAGGTGACGACGTGGTCGACATCGAGCCGGATGCCGATCTTTTCGCCGAGCGCGTGGTTGTGGTGGGAGGGCACCAGTGACAGCACCTGCGCGCCCGAGGCCAGGCGCAGCGTGTAGAGGAACTCCGCACCGCGAAACGCCTTGGCGACGACCTCCGCCTTGACTTCGCTGGCATCGTCGTGGATCACGTCGTCCGGGCGCAGCAGTACATCGAGGCGACAACCGCGCTGGCATTCGGCGCAACTCGACGCGCAATCCATCGGCACTTCCGAATCAAGCCGGCCCAGTTCCACCTCGACCACCTGTCTCGACAATACTTCGCCGGGAAGGAATACGCCCTGACCGATGAAATCGGCGACATGGCGCGTGGCGGGGCGGTGATACAGGTTGTAAGGGGTATCCCATTGCTCGATGCGACCTTCGCGCATGAGGCCGACCATGTCGGCGACGACGAAGGCTTCATGCTGGTCATGTGTGACGAGGATGGCCGCCATGCCTGCACGCTTCAGGATGTCGCGTACTTCCAGCGAGAGTCGCTCGCGCAGTTCCACGTCGAGATTCGAAAAGGGCTCATCGAGCAGCAACAAGTGTGGTTGTGGCGCCAGGGCGCGGGCCAGCGCCACCCGCTGTTGCTGGCCGCCGGACAGTTCGTGCGGAAACCTTTCGCCGCGGCCCGACAGGCCGATCAGTTCCAGCATTTCGTCAACGCGTCGCCGTCTTGCCGGCGCCGACTCCTGG
>JAIOPW010000304.1 GCA_021413665.1 Rhodocyclales bacterium
TCAACTTCGCCACCGCTTTTCCGCAAGGCGGTTTCGGCGCGACGGTGAAGACGGCCTGCCAAGTGCTCGGCAGCGGCGCCGAAGTGGCGGTCATGCGCCTGACGCTGTCCGGTTTCGACACCCACCAGAACCAGCCGGGAACACACGCCAACCTGCTCAGGCAGTTGGCCGAAGGCCTGGCGGCGCTGCGCTCGGCGCTGGTCGAGCTCAAGCTCTGGGAACGGACGCTGGTGTTGAGCTACGCCGAATTCGGCCGGCGGCCGAAGGAGAACCAGAGCAACGGCACCGACCACGGCACGGCCGCCGTCCATTTTGCCTTCGGCGGTGCGGTGCGCGGCGGCGTGTATGGCGAAGCGCCGAACCTGGCAAGCCTCGATGGCGGCGGCAACATGAAATACAGTGTCGACTACCGCAGCCTGTATGCCACCGCATTGGAACGCTGGTGGCAGATCGATTCCCGGGAGATAGTGGGCGGCCGTTATGCGCCACTCGGATTCCTCGGATGATGTTTTCCGGTTTCATTCACCTGAAAGGAGAAGTCCACATGAAAGTTCGCACACTGATCGTCGCATCGCTGTTGTCCCTGGGTATCAGCGCGGCGTTTGCGCAAACGCCCGGCCCCGGTCCCGGCATGGGGCCCGGCATGAGCGGTGGAGCGGCCCCGGGAACGGGCCCCGGCATGGGCGGTGGCAGGGGCCCCGGCCAGCGCTTGAGCGCCGAGGAAAAGGATAAGCGTTGCCAGGCCAATCCCGAGCGCTGCGCCCGGATGAAGGAAAGGGCGGCCAAGCGCCACGAAGAAAGGCAGGCCAAGCGCGAAGAGTTCCGCAAGCAGTGCGACGCCGACCCCAAGGCCTGCGCCGAGAAGAAGGCGCAGTTCAAGCAGAAGGTGCAGGAGCGTCGCGCCGCAATGCAGGAACGGCGCGGCAACGCGCCGGGCGCACCCACTCCCGCGGCGAAATAGGCGGTCAGGCCAGCAGCGAGTTCAGGTCGAAGCCGGTATCGGCCGCCTGCTCCGGTGTGGGCGAAATGCCCTTGTCGAAGAGCTTGCGGCCGGTCATGTGCTCGCCCGGCTGGTTCAGCGAATCGATCGCGATCAGCCGGCCGGCCTTGAAGTAGAAGGCCGAGAACTTCTTCGTCGCCGCATTGGCGTCGACCGCGCCGCGCGTGACGACCTGGTCGAAGCCGGCGGTCAGTCCGACCATCTGCAGCTTGACGTCGTACTGGTCGGACCAGAACCACGGTGCCGCGTTGGAGGGCCGCTCGCGGCCGAGCAACGCCGAGGCGGCCGACTTCGCCTGCTCCAGCGCGTTCTGTACCGATTCAAGGCGGCGCAGGCTGCCGTCGTCCATGCGTCGCGCGGTGCAGTCGCCGGCGGCGACGATGGCCGGGTCGGAGGTCCGGCCGCAGGCGTCGACGACGATGCCGCTACCGACGTCGAGGCCTGCCGCTTGCGCCAGTTCGGCATTGGGAATGACGCCGATGCCGACCAGCAGCAGGTCGGCGGCAAACTCGCGACCGTCCCTGGTTCTTACCGCCGCAATCCGGACGTCCTTGCCGACCCGTTCGGAAACCAGCTCGGAAACTTCGGCACCGAGCACCACCTCGGCGCCGTTGGCGCTGTGCAGGTCGAAGTAGAACTGCGAGATCGGGGGCGCGACGACGCGCGCCATGAGGCGGTCGGCGGCTTCCAGCACCGTCACCTGCTTTTCCTTGCGGCGCGCCACGGCGGCGACTTCGAGGCCGATGAAGCCGCCGCCGA
>JAIOPW010000305.1 GCA_021413665.1 Rhodocyclales bacterium
CTGCCGTGACGCAAGGCTAGTCGCGAGCCGAGCACCGCCCCGGCGATGTTGAATACGGCCATCGCCAGCCCCGTGATCCACAATACATGCCCGCTCGGTGCGAAATAGGCCAGTGCCGCAGCGTTGGTGGAGAAATTTACCACCTTGGCGGCGCTCGACGCGTGCAGAAAGTCGAGCCGAAACCAGCGTACGAAGCCGAAGATCATGAAGCTGCCCGCACCAGGCCCGAAAAAGCCATCATAGAAACCCAGAACGGCACCCAACAACAGCGCCAGCGGCCGCTCCTGTCCAGGTGCCAGCCGGGAACCCGATACCACACCAAAATCAGGCTTTACCACCGTGTATGCCAGGACCAGCATCAGCAAGCCGAGCACCAATGGCCGTACCACGCCTTTGGGCAACCACGCAACCGCCATGGCACCGGCAAATGAAAACAGAAACGCCGCAGCCGCAGCCGGCAAGGCAACCCCCCAAGGCAACGAAATGCGTCGCGCATAACGCAGGGCCGCATTGCCCGTACCGAAAATACTGGCCAGCTTGTTGGTGCCAAATACCGTCGCAGGTGATTCGGCTGGCAGGGCCACCAGCAGCGCCGGGACCTGAATCAGGCCGCCACCACCCGCCACGGCATCCACGAACCCGGCGAACAGTGCCGCCGCCAGAAGCATGATCAGGTCGACTTCAGCCATGCTGCGCCACCTACTTGCCTATGCAGAAGCGGGAAAAAATCTCCCCCAGCAGATCGTCGGCAGAAAATTCGCCGGTTATCCGCGACAGTGCCTCCTGTGCCAGTCGCAACTCTTCCGCACACAGTTCAATCTGATCCAGCCGCCGCGCCGCCAGCGCCGACTTCTCGGCCGCCTCCCCAAGCGCCAGCAAATGCCGCTCGCGAGCCAGCACCACGTCTTCGCCATGCCCGCTCCAGCCGGCCACACGCAGCAACTCGTCATGCAGCAATTCGATCCCCTCGCCACTCTTTGCCGACAGACGCAAGCGAACACGACCACCATCGCAAAATCGCCCCGCCGGCCGCCCCGCCAGATCGCATTTGTTCTCCACCGCAATGCGCTCCACACCCGGAGGAAGTCGCACGGCAATGGCATGGTCCGCCGGCGTCTCGCCGCTACGTGCATCGAGGAGCTGCAACACCACATCGGCCCGTTCGATTTCGCGCCACGCCCTCTCGATGCCGATCTTCTCCACCACATCCTCCGTGTCTCTAAGCCCCGCGGTATCGATGATGTGCAGCGGAATGCCTTCGATCTGTATCGTTTCGCGCACCGCGTCCCGGGTAGTGCCGGCAACATCGGTGACGATGGCCCGCTCCTCGCCGGCGAGGCGGTTCAGCAGGGATGACTTTCCGACATTTGGCAAGCCGGCCAGTACAACGTGCAACCCCGAGCGAAGCAGCCGCCCGGCGCGGGCCCGCTCGAGAAGCGAAGCCAGGTCGGCGCGAAAAACCGAGAGGCGCTGCTCGGCGTCGGTATCTCGCAGGACATCGACCTCCTCTTCCGGAAAATCAAGCGTGGCTTCCACCAGCATCCGCAACTCCGTAAGCCGCGCCACCAGGGCATGGACCTCGTGCGAGAACTCTCCCGACAGGGAACGCAGGGCCGAGCGCGCGGCAGCGGCAGTGCTTGCGTCGATCAGATCGGCGATCGCCTCGGCCTGAACCAGGTCGAGTTTGTCGTTGAGAAACGCCCTTTGCGAGAACTCGCCCGGCTCGGCAACGCGCGCACCCAGTTCAAGGCAGCGCGCCAGCAGCATCTGCAGCACGACAGGGCCACCATGCCCCTGGAGTTCGAGCACATCCTCGCCAGTAAAGGAATGCGGAGCGGGGAAATACAGCAAGATCCCCTGATCTATGGCGCCCCCGTCAGCCGCAAGAAAGCGGCTGAGTATCGCGCGACGAGGCGGTGGCGACTTGCCGGTCAAAGCCCCGGCGAACGGCAGCAAGCCGATGCCCGACACGCGCACCACCCCAATGCCGCCGCGCCCTGGGGCCGTGGCTATGGCAGCAATGATCTCTGTGCGTAGCCGGCCCATCCGCCCTCCCTGCTGGAAAGGGAAACCGTCCCCGGCAGCGCCGGAGACACAATTCGGAGCAAATCGCTCCGACATGACCCCCAGTCCCGCAGGACCGGAGGCCGCCCTATTTCTTTTCCCCGGCCTCGACCAGGCGGGTGATCTGCCATTGCTGCGCAATGGACAGGATGTTGTTCACCGTCCAGTAGAGCACCAGTCCGGCCGGAAAGAACAGGAACATGCCGGTAAACATGATCGGCATGAACAACATGACCTTGGCTTGTATTGGATCGGGTGGCGTCGGGTTGAGCTTGGTCTGGATGAACATGGTGGCGCCCATGATCAGCGGCAGGACGTAGAAAGGATCCTTGACCGAAAGGTCGGTAATCCAGCCTAGCCAAGGCGCATTGCGCATCTCGACCGTACCGAGCAAGACCCAGTAAAGCGCGATGAAGACAGGAATCTGCACCAGCACCGGCAGACAGCCGCCCAGCGGGTTCACCTTCTCCCGCTTGTACATCGCCATCATTTCCTGATTCAGGCGCTGCTTGTCGTCGCCATACGCCTCCTTGAGCTTCACCAGCTTCGGTGTCAGCACCCGCATCTTCGCCATCGACTTGTAACTTGCGGCCGACAGCGGAAAAAACGCCAATTTCAGCAAAAGGGTCAGGCCGATGATGGCCCAGCCCCAATTGCCGACAAGCTTGTAAATCGCCCCCAAGACCCAGAACAGCGGCGCGGCGATCACCGTCAACCAGCCATAATCGACCACCAGATCAAGCCCAGGGGCAATCTTCTCGAGCTTGTCCTGTTCCTGCGGGCCGGCATAGAGCGATATCTTGCTCACTCCATCAGCACCTACCGGAAGGATGACGCCCGCCGAATACACATCCTCGCCAACCTTGCGCATATAGAACTCGCGCGCCACTCCGGCGGCCGGCAACCAAGCCGACACAAAATAATGCTGGACCATTGCCAGCCAGCCGCTATCCGATTTCTGGGCGAACTTGGCCTTGTTCTTTTGGATGTCAGCGAAGTCGACCTTCTGATACTTTTCCGCCTCCGTATAAACCGCAGGTCCCGTAAATGTTGTTACCCCCATCATCATCGAGCTGCCCTGCACCTCGGCCGGCTTGCCATCGCGCGTAATCTGGTAGTAAGCATGAGCTCCAGCCGGAACGCCTTCCTGGCGCACCTCTATCTGGTAACTGCCGCGATTGAAGACGTAGGTCTTGACCGCCTTGCCACCACTCGCAGTGGCCGCTTCCAGGCGAACCTCGAGCCGCTGCTCGCCATCCTTGAGCACATGATCGCCGGCAGCCAGTTTCCACTCCGTCTTGTGGTTCGGCAGACCTTCGCCAATAAGGCCGGATTGCGCCAGGTAAAGATGTTTGCCGCCGTTGTCGAACAGGACAAAATTCTTCGACTTGTCCTCGGTGTCGGGATGGCGAACCAACTCGAGCCTGGTGATATCACCACCCAGCGAAGAAATTTCCGCCGCATACAGATCGGTCCTGATCTTTGCACTGGCAACGCCGGCGTTAACCGCCGCCAGAGTCGCCGGTACGGCGGCGGGTACCGCGCCGGCAGGTACCGCCGGCAAAGTCGGCGTTGGTACCACGCCGCCCGCACCAGCCGTGGTCGCAGCAGGAACGCTGGTAACCGCCGGCGCCGTCGTTTTGGGTAACCCCTGGCGTTGCCAAGCGTCCCAAAGCATGATCAGCGAGAAACTGAACACTAAAAGCAGGATCAATCGTCGGTTATCCATTACTGTCTCGGCATTGATTCAAAAACGAAACTTCTGTGATGGTCCACGCCCGCCTGGCAAGCATCCGGCGCAGCGACCGCAACAAAGAAATCAGGGAACCGGATCATACCCGCCCGGATGCCACGGATGACAACACCCGACTCGACGCACCGCAAGCCACAGACCCCGGAGCAATCCATGACGACGAAGCGCTTCCAGCGAGTAGTCGGAACAACTCGGGTGAAAGCGGCAGCGATTTCCGAGCATGGGGCTGATCGCCAACTGGTAGGCACGAATGATCAGCAACAAGGGCTGCACAAGCATGGATTTCATCGCATTCACGTCGGAAGGCGCCCCAGGAGCGCCTCGATTTCCGTCCGCCAAAGCCGATGCTGCACACAGTCTCCCGCCCTCACGCCCTTTAACGGGCGCGTCAAGCGCAGCACAAGGTCGCACGAAAGGATCCCGGCCGCCGCCATGCGGAAGGCTTCACGCCCCTGCCGCTTGATGGCATTGCGCAACGAGGCGGCCCGCGCCAGTCTTTTCGGCACGATCAATCCAAGCCGCGCCCCTTTGTCCGCGTCGGTACCAAGATAGTGCAAGTCAAAACACACGCCTCGCACTACCTTTCTCGCCGCCATTACGGATGAAAACTCCTCCGGCCGATGCAACCTCTGCCCGGAGCGAAACAAAGTCGTCCGTTTAGACGCCGAGACGATGACGACCCTTGGCACGGCGCGCACGTATCACGGCACGACCGCCGCGGGTGCGCATGCGCACGAGGAAGCCGTGGGTGCGCTTACGGCGCACAACCGAAGGCTGGTAGGTGCGTTTCATGGCGATATCCCTTGAATTGAGAAAAACGGCGGATTACAGCGTTTTACGGCCGATTTGTCAAGGACAACAACTTGACCCGGCTGTGGATAACTAAGGATGAAACAGCTAGAATGTTGCCCTGCCCGACGCAAACGGGCAGCAATAAGAAGAACGATCCTTCCGGACCAATCCACCCTTTCATCTTTTGCCCCAAGCCTATCGCAATGAGTGAATTCTGGTCCGCCTGTCTGGATCGCTTCGAGCAGGAGCTACCTGCACAGCAGTTCAACACATGGATTAAAGGCCTGCGCCTGGAAACCGACGCGGCCGGTCCGACTCATTTCAGGCTTGTCGCGCCCAATCGCTTCGTCATGCAATGGGTTAGGGAACGCTACCTGGCCCAGATCGAAGCGCTGGGACTGGATTTCTTTGCGAGCCCGATCAACATCAATCTCGGCGTCGCCGAAGCGGTTGCGGAGTCTCCTCCTGTCGCGGAAGACAATGCCGAAACGCCAGCAATAACAAAAGTTGCCATCGCCACACCCACAAGAAGTGGCGACCCGGCGTATGAAAAAACTCGTCTCAATGCCGATTTCACCTTCGACACCCTGGTAACCGGACGCGCCAACGACCTTGCGCGCGCAGCCGCCCAGCAAGTGGCAATGAATCCAGGAATTTCGTATAACCCTTTGTTTATATACGGCGGTGTCGGCCTGGGCAAGACGCACCTGATTCACGCCATCGGCAATTCAATATTTGCCGCCAATCCTGGCATGGAAGTACGGTACGTCCACGCCGAGGATTACTTCTCGGATGTGGTGCGGGCTTTCCAGCAAAACTCGCGCGAAGCTTTCAAGCACTACTATCGCTCGCTCGACCTGTTGCTGATTGACGATATTCAGTTCTTCAACCGCAAGGACCGAACCCAGGAAGAGTTCTTTTACGCCTTCAACGCACTCGTTGAAGCAAAAAAACAGATCATCATCACCAGCGATACCTACCCAAAGGATGTCCAGGGACTGGAAGAACGCCTGGTTTCGCGATTCGACTGGGGTCTCACCGTTCAAATCGAACCACCCGAACTCGAAATGCGAATCGCCATTCTCAAGAAAAAATCCGAGGCCGAGCACATCAGCGTCTCGGATGAAGTTTTCTTCCTGATTGCAAAAAACCTTCGCTCCAATGTCCGCGAACTCGAGGGCGCCCTGAATCGCGTGGTGGCCTATGCCCGATTTCATGGCCGTGAAATCAGCCTGGATGTTGCCAAGGAAGCATTGCGGGACATCATTGGTGCCACAAACCGCCAGATATCGCTCGAACTGGTGCAAAAAACCGTATCCGACTTCTATAAAATAAAAGTCGCCGACATGTATTCACAAAAACGGACCCGCGCCATCGCCAGGCCCCGCCAAATCGCCATGTGGCTCACGCGTGAACTTACCGCCCACAGTCTGCCGGAAATAGGCGAGGCCTTTGGTGGTCGTGACCACACCACGGTAATGCATGCATGTCGAACCATTATCGATTTGCGCGGCAAGGACACGCGTCTCAACAATGACCTGCATGTATTGATGCAAACCATCAAAGGCTAAACTGTGAGCCGTTCGACCGAACAAGATAATGAAGAATTGTGGATAAGCACGCTTGACCGCCCACACCCGAAGATTCATCCACAATCATCCACAAGTGCACAGACCCCTTTTCAACCACCTTATCCACGTTACAATTTACTGTATTTACAAGAAAATACTCGCTTATCCACAGCCAAGAGCTTCCCTTATTAATCATAAGAGATCTATATATGCTCCTATTTAAAGGTCCTCGCGATCAACTTCTTTTTCCACTTCAGTCGGTATGCGGCATTGTAGAAAAACGCCATACCCTACCCATCCTTTCCAATGTTCTGATGGAGAAGGATGGTGAGAAGCTGACTCTGCTCGCCACGGACATAGAAATCCAGATTACGACCCAGACACCAACCATCGGAGCGGAGAAAGCGTCCATGACCGTTGGCGCCCGCAAGTTGCAGGATATATTGCGTTCCCTGCCGGAGTCCGCGGAAGTCAGCCTGACCCTGGATGACAAGCGCCTGCAACTTAAAGCCGGCAAGAGTCGCTTCAATCTTCAGACGCTTCCGGCCGAAGATTTTCCCCGGATGACCACCACCGACGGCCAGTCGTCGCGGCTTTCGGTTACACAAAAACAGATGAAGCGCCTGCTGGCCCTGGTTCAATATGCCATGGCGCAGCAGGACATTCGCTACTACCTCAACGGCTTGCTGCTGGTCGCGAAAGGGAATGAGCTGCGCATGGTGGCGACCGATGGCCATCGGCTGGCCTATGCAGCCGAGACTCTTCCCGACACCCCGACACCCATCGAAGTCATTCTTCCGCGCAAGACCGTACTTGAACTGTCACGGCAACTTGCCGACAACGACGATCCACTCGAAATAACCTTGACGCCAACCCAGGCCCGCTTCAGTTTTGGCAGCATCGAGCTTGTTTCAAAACTCATCGATGGCAAATTTCCGGATTACGAACGAGTCATCCCGCAGCATCACAGCAAACTCATCAAGCTGTCGCGCGACACCTTGTTGCACTCACTCCTGCGAGCAGCGATCCTGACCAATGAAAAGTTTCGCGGCGTGCGCCTGGTGCTCGGCCCGGGAAGCCTCAAAATCATATCCAGCAATGCTGAACAGGAAGAAGCACAGGAAGAAATAGAAATCGACTACAACAGCGATGCGCTGGATGTCGGCTTCAATGTAACTTACCTACTTGATGTGCTTAACAACGTCAGCAACGAAATCATTGAGCTGCATCTTGCGGATGCAAACTCGAGCGCACTTTTCGTTCTGCCCGGAAACGAGACATTCAAGTACGTCGTGATGCCAATGCGCATCTGATCCAAAATAGAAAAGAACCCGATGATCGACAGCAACAATGGTCCTGCCTACGACGAATCCAGCATTCAACAACTCGAGGGACTGGAGGCCGTAAGAAAGCGTCCGGGCATGTACATCGGTGACACATCCGATGGCACCGGCCTGCATCACATGGTGTTCGAAGTTGTCGATAACGCGATCGACGAGGCGCTTGCCGGGCACTGCGACGATATTGTCATAACCATCCACACCGACAATTCGATCTCCGTCACCGACAACGGTCGCGGCATCCCGACCGGGATCAAGTTTGACGACAAGCATGAACCAAAACGCTCTGCCGCCGAGATCGTGATGTGCGTGTTGCATGCCGGCGGCAAGTTCAACCAGAATTCCTACAAGGTTTCCGGCGGCTTGCACGGTGTCGGCGTGTCCTGCGTCAATGCACTGTCGAAGTGGCTGCGCCTGATCATCCGCCGTGACGGCAAGAAATTCCAGATGGATTTCAACCGCGGACACGCGGTGGATCGCCTGGTCGAGATCCAGAACGGGGTCGAGGTTTCCGGGGGCGTGAAGGGCTTTGTCGAGTACATCAATCGCACCAAAACTGTGTTGCACCCCGCCGTGTTCCACTCATCCGGTGTGTCCGTGCAGAACGGCGTCAACATAGATGTAGAAGTGGCCATGCAGTGGAATGATTCCTATGCCGAGCAGGTGCTTTGCTTCACCAACAACATTCCCCAATCGGATGGCGGCACCCACCTGACGGGGCTGCGCGCGGCAATGACCCGCGTCATCAACAAATACATCGAAGAAAACGAAATCGCCAAGAAGGCGAAGGTCGAAATCAGCGGCGACGACATGCGCGAGGGTTTGGCCTGCGTACTGTCGGTGAAGATGCCTGATCCGAAATTCGCGTCGCAGACCAAGATGAAGCTGGTTTCCTCCGAAGCGCGTCCGGCGATCGAGGAGGTTGTTGCCCAAAAGCTCGCGGACTACCTTCTCGAGCGCCCGCTCGATGCGAAGATCATCACCGGGAAAATTGTCGAGGCCGCCCGCGCCCGCGAGGCGGCGCGCAAGGCGCGCGACATGACGCGCCGCAAGGGCGTGCTCGACGGCCTTGGCCTGCCGGGCAAGCTGGCCGACTGCCAGGAAAAGGATCCGGCGCTGTGCGAGATGTACATCGTCGAAGGTGATTCGGCGGGTGGTTCCGCCAAGCAGGGCCGCGATCGAAAATTCCAGGCCATCCTGCCGTTGCGCGGCAAGGTACTCAATGTCGAAAAGGCCCGTTTCGACAAGCTGATATCGAGCGAACAGATCGTGACCCTGGTAACCGCACTTGGATGCGGCATCGGCGCCGAAGACTTCGACATCGCCAAGCTGCGTTACCACCGCATCATCATCATGACCGACGCCGACGTTGATGGCGCGCACATCCGCACGCTGCTGCTGACTTTCTTCTACCGGCAAATGCCGGAGCTGGTCGAGCGCGGCTACATTTACATCGCCCAGCCTCCGCTGTACAAGATCAAGCACGGCAAGAGCGAGACCTATATCAAGGATGATCACGAGCTCAACCAGCATCTGTTGCGCCTTGCGCTCGACGGCACGCAACTGACGCCGCGGACGGGCGCCGCTGTCGTCGAAGGCGAAGCACTGGGCACCCTGGCGCGCGCCTACCTGCTGTCCGAAGCGGTGATTCGCCGCGTGACTGATTTCATTGACGGCGAAGTGTTGCATGCCCTCCTGGCGCACGATATCGAAGTCGACACCTCGAGCGAGGCCGCGACACGCGACAGTGCCGCACGGGTTGCGGCGCAGCTTTCCAGTGAAGTTCGCATCGAAGCCCGCTTCGACGAAAAACACGAGCGCTGGATGCTCGTCGTTATCCGCATGCGACACGGCAATTTGCGCAGCGGGCGCATTGATGAGGACTTCTTGCTGTCCGGCGACTATTTGCAGATTCGCCGGACGGCGCAGATGATCGCCGGGCTCATGGGCGAGGGAGCGGTAATTCGTCGCGGCGAAAAATCCCTTGCGGTAACCAGTTTTGCCGACGCCATGAAGTGGATGTTGAGCGAAGTCGAGCGGGGCCTGGCCAAGCAACGCTACAAAGGGCTGGGGGAAATGAATCCAGCGCAGTTGTGGGAAACAACCATGGATCCGGCTGTGCGCCGCCTGTTGCGGGTGCAGATCGACGATGCGATCGCCGCCGACGAGATCTTTACCACACTGATGGGCGACGACGTCGAGCCGCGCCGTGCTTTCATCGAATCGAACGCGCTGTACGCCCGCAATATCGACGTCTGAGGCATGTTTCCGACCTTCCGGCCGGGA
>JAIOPW010000306.1 GCA_021413665.1 Rhodocyclales bacterium
GCGCTCGTCCTTTTCGACCTGGACGATGAGTTCCTGGCCGTTGCTGAGCACATCCTGGATGCGCGCCTTGCCGGCGTCGACCCCCGGCTTGAAATAGGTACGGGAAATTTCCTTGAACGGCAGGAAGCCGTGGCGCTCGGCACCGTAGTCCACGAAGGCGGCTTCGAGGCTGGGCTCGATGCGGGTGATGATGGCCTTGTAGATGTTGCTCTTGCGCTGTTCCTTGTTGGCTGATTCGATGTCGAGGTCAATCAGTTTCTGACCATCAACTATCGCGACGCGGAGTTCCTCAGCCTGCGTCGCATTGAAAAGCATGCGTTTCATGTGTGCTCCCGCGCGCATTCAAGCCAGGCGGGCACGACAAGTCGCACATCGCGGGCGTCAGGACGCGGGCGGTGTGCCTCGGGTTTGCGGTTGATTCGGCGTATTCATGGTGCCTTTGGTTTAACGTGGCAAACGGGGTTGATGACTTGTCTTCGGTAAGGCGGTCGCTGACTCATGATCAGCGTCCGGCAATCTGTGCCCAAATCTGTGCGTGTACTGCGCGCAATCAAGTAGTATCGCTCTTTCGGGCGAGCGAAACACCCTGTGGTCGGCTGGTCGCGCTACCGGTCGGAGTTGTGAGGTCCGGCGGTGGTCTTCTGCTGCTTTCGCGCCCTTGTCGCCTCCCTGCAACCGATCGCTGACAAGCGACACTGCAAGGCGGGCAACAACACCCCGGGAACCGCGCCACCGACGCCACTTCGGGCCGCCGGGCACACCGTCACGGGACGGCTAACCAAGCACTCAGTATATTGCAAATGAAGGACTTAAGCAAAGATTCGGTTACATGGCTTGAAGTTGGCGAGGAGTCCGAGGGGCAGCGCATCGACAACTTCCTGCTGCGCATTGCCAAGGGCGTGCCAAAGAGCCATATCTACCGCGTCCTGCGTAGCGGTGAGGTTCGGGTCAACAAGGGCAGGGTGCAGGCCGAGTATCGGCTCAAGTCCGGCGACCGGGTGCGCGTGCCGCCCATGCGTACCGCCGAGCGGCCTGCGCAAGCAACTGTTCCGGCAAGGGATTTCGAGATTGCCTTCGAGGATGAAGCGCTTATTGTGGTCGACAAGCCGTCCGGCGTGGCGGTGCATGGCGGCAGCGGGGTGTCTTTCGGGGTCATTGAGCAGTTACGCCGCGCGCGGCCGCTGGCGAAGTTCCTCGAACTGGCCCACCGCCTCGACCGCGAGACTTCGGGCCTGCTGGTGGTGGCCAAGAAGCGCGTGGCGCTGATGAAACTCCACGACTTGTTTCGCGACGGCGGCATCAACAAGCGCTACCTGGCCCTGGTCAAGGGGCGCTGGCGCAATGAATTGCAGCACGTGAAACTGCCCCTGCACAAATACCTGACTGCGGAAGGCGAACGGCGGGTCAGCGTCAATGCCGAGGGCAAAGCCGCGCATTCGATCGTCCGCCTGGTGGCCCGCTGGGAGAATTTCAGCTTGGTCGAGGTGGAATTGAAGACCGGCCGCACCCACCAGATCCGCGTGCACCTTTCGCACTTGGGTTTTCCCATCGCGGGTGATGACAAGTACGGCGATTTCCCGCTGAACAAGGACTTGCAGAAGGCAGGACTCAAACGCATGTTCCTCCATGCGGCGAAGCTGGCGCTGCCGCATCCGCTGTCCGGGGCGCCGGTGGAGCTCGAGTCGCCGCTGCCGGTTGAATTGCGCAGCTTCACCGAAAAGCTCGATAGAAACGAGAAAAGGGATCATGGCCAAACGTTTTGAACTCATCGTCTTCGACTGGGACGGCACGCTGATGGATTCGACCGGCGCCATCGTCGCCAGCATCCAGGCGGCGGCGACGGACCTCGGCATCGAGCCGCCCTCGGACGAGCGGGCGCAACACATCATCGGCCTCGGACTGATCGATGCCTTGCGCCATGCCTTGCCGGACCTGCCGGCCGAGCGTTAC
>JAIOPW010000061.1 GCA_021413665.1 Rhodocyclales bacterium
GGCAGCGGCTACTTCGATTTCGTCGTCGAGTTCATGATCTTCCTCGCCCTGGCGGCGGACCGCATTGCGTATCGCGACTTGTCGCCGGAACAGCGCATGGAATTCACCACGGCACTGGCGCAGCGCATGGCGGCGGCGATCGAGGACAACCGCGACATGCTCTTGTTCGACGTCGAGCCGGGCAAGTGCCAGCGCCACTTCCTCGACCTGTTCAACAAGCGCGGCGGCGAATATGGCGACCACGGCTACACGGAGCAGGGGCCGGATTTCGGCTTTCGCCGCTGCTTCGCCGCCTGCCTGAAGGAAGTCCTGCCGGAGAAGGATCGCCTGTGGGCGGTCGACCAGGTCATGGAAATCGAATCGCCGGAGGCGATCAAGGCGCTGGAGAAAACCCTTGCCGGCTTGTTTCATCCCGGCGAGGCCAAAAGTCGGCGCCCGCGCGGCGGCGAAACGGGGGAATGATGGGCAATCCCTTCGACCTCGACGATTCCGCAAGCTACCGCCAGTGGCGCGAACGCAAGCTCGACGTCGCGCCGCGGCGTATCGAGGACATCCTGGTCGCGCTGGACGACCCGCGCGCGCTGACGGCAACCGAACTCGACGCCTTGCTGCAACGCTGTTCCGTTGCCAACATGGCGATCTACACCAGCAACACCGTCGCTGATGCGGACAAGGAAATACCGCGTCGCCTGGGCAACCAGCTCGGCCTGTTCCGCCTCGACAGTCACTGGTTGACCGACGACGATGCGATTTCTCCGATCTCGGTGAAGGGCGCGGAGGAGCGCGGCGAGCGCAGGGAGTTCATTCCCTACACCGACAAGCCGATCCGGTGGCATACCGACGGCTACTACAACCTTCCCGAGCGCACGGTGCGCGGCCTCATCCTGCATTGCGTGCAGAGTGCGGCGACGGGCGGCGAGAATCAGTTGCTCGACCACGAACTCGCCTACATCCTTCTGCGCGACGAGAATCCGGACCACATCCGCGCCCTGTCGCGGCCGGACGCCATGATCATCCCGGCGCGCAGCGATGAGAATGGGGTTGCCCGCGCCGCCCAGCCGGGGCCGGTGTTCTCGGTCGATGGCGCAGGCTTCCTGCACATGCGCTACACGGCCCGCACCATCAGCATCGAATGGCGCAGCGACGCCGCCACGCAGGCCGCCGTCGCCGCCCTGGTGCGCATCCTCGCAACCACGACGCCATGGACCCTGCGCGGGCGCCTGGAGCCGGGCATGGGCCTGGTCTGCAACAACGTGCTGCATGACCGTTCCGGCTTTACCGAAACGCCCGAGCACCGTCGGCTGCTCTACCGCGCGCGCTACCACGAAAGGATTGCCGTCTGGCCGGCGCGCGCCCCGATCTGAATCGGTCGGTATAATTGCGCCTCCCGATGAGGCCGACGAATTGAGCGCACTGACTCCCGAACTCGAACGCAAGCTGGGCGTGGCCGTTGAGCGCATGCCGGCCTTCCCGCGCAGCGTGCAGAAGATCCTCGAACTCACGCGCAACATCAATTGCCTGCCCAAGGACCTGGTCGGCGTGGTCGAAAAAGACCCCGTGATGACCATGAAGATTCTCAAGGTCATCAACTCGGCCTACTACGGCCTGCCGCAGAAGATCACCTCGGTCGGCCAGTCGGTGGTCTATCTCGGCATCAACACCATCAAGAACCTGGCGCTGGGTTTTGCCGCGGTCGGCATCTTGCCGCGCATGAACGCCGCCGGCTTCGACATCCAGCGCTACCTGCTGCATTCGCTGGTGGTCGCCGGCACGGCGCGCCAGTTGGCGACCCAGTTCGCCAAGGGCGAGGTCGATCCCGGCGACTGCTACATCGCCGGCCTGCTGCACGACTTCGGCAAGGTGGTGTTCGCCCAGTTCCTCGCCGTCGAGTTTCGCAATGCGCTGGTCCATTCGGTCGAACACGCGGTGCCCCTGCACGAGGGCGAGAAAATTGCGATCGGCGTCGATCACGGCCCGGTGGGCGCCATGCTGGCCAAGCGCTGGGCTTTTCCCGAGCACCTGATCGATTGCATTCGCGACCACCACAATCCGGACGCCGAACCTTCGGCGATGATGGACTGCCTGCGGGTGGCCGACCAGGTGGTGCGCTACCGCGAGGTGGGCGACAGCGGCAATCCCTGGCGCGAAACCGAAGCAATCGCCGCCCCGGCGCGCTTTGGTGAAGACATGGAGGCCCTGCTGGCGCAGCTCGGCACGCTGGACAAGATCATCGATGACGCCATGATGTTCGCCCAGGTAGGGCACGAGAAATGAAGGGTACCGCATGAAAGTTCGATTCTGGGGCGTGCGTGGCTCGATTCCCTCGCCTGGCCCGCACACCATGCGCTACGGTGGCAACACCACCTGCATCGAAGTCCGCAGCGATGACAATTCCCTGATCGTCCTCGACGCCGGTTCCGGCATATTTCCGCTGGCGCAGCAGTTGCTGAAGCAATTGCCCGTGCAGGCCAACGTCTTCATCACCCACACCCACTGGGACCACATCCAGGGCCTGCCATTTTTCACGCCGCTCTACATTCCCGGCAACTCGGTGCGTATCCACGGCGGCTTCGACATCATTTCCGGGCGCGGCATCGACCAGATCATGGAAGTGCAGTTGCAGTACAGCTATTTCCCGGTGCGCGAAGCCGAGATGCGCGCCGGCATCGAATACGTGACGCTGAACATCGGCGAACCGGTCAGTGTCGGCGATGCGACGGTGACGCCGCTGATGCTCAACCATCCCGTGGTCAATTTCGGCTATCGAGTCGACTGCAATGGCAAGTCGGTGTTCTTCACCGGCGACCACGAACCCTGGGGGAACATCTATGCGCCCGAGGACGAGGGCTACGCCGAGTACCAGCAGATGGTCGACATGCAACAGGGGCAGCTCGACAGGGCATTGGCCGGGCTCGACGTGCTGATTGCCGACAGCTCCTACACGGCGGCAGAGTACCCGGCCAAGGTCGGCTGGGGTCACGGCACGCTGGAAGGCCATATCGCCTGGGCGCGCCGGCTGGGTGTCAAGAAACTGGTGTGCACCCACCATGAGCCGACGCGTTCCGACGACGAACTGGAGCAGGTCTTCGCCGCCGCGCTGGCGAGTTCCGGCTACGTGCCCGGCGGGGCTGGCGAGCCCGAGATCATGCTTTCCCGCGAAGGGCTCGAACTGGTCCTTTAGGCTCGATACTGTCCAGCTTGGACGGGACCGTTCGCCCTGAGCCTGTCGAAGGGCCGTTTGTGGCGGCGGCCGTGCTTCGACAAGCTCAGTACGAACGGCTTATATGAATGTATTAGCGTTGCGCGAAGTTCGCGGCAGCCAGCAGTTCCTCGATCCGTACCAGCTTCTCGCGCGGGCGACCCTGTCCGGCAGCCACTTCCGCCGCATTGATGTTCTGCCAGCCGGCGAAGTCCACTGGCCTTGCGCCGCGTTGCGCGAGCAGGCTGTCGATTTGCGCCCCTCCCGGCTTGCATCCCGGCTGGCCGCCGGCCAGGTCGGCGATGATGAGGTCGGCCACGGCCAGGGCATCGGCCCGGTTGGCCGGCACCACGCCCTGAGGTCCGCGCTTGCACCAGCCGGCCGTGTACACGCCGGCTTCGACGCGGCCTTCGCTGTTGGCCACGACGCCGCGCGTGGCATCGAAGGGCAGGTCGGGAAAGGGCGTGCTGCGATAGCCGATGGCGCTGATCACGGTATCGGCGGGGATGCTGAAACTCTCGCCGCCTGAAACGGCGTCGCCGTGCTCGACGCGGGTTTTTTCCAGCAGCAGTTCGCTGGCGCGTCCCTCGCCTTGGATCGCCAGCGGCGCCGCATTGAAAACAAAGTGCACGCGCAGGGGGCGATCGTCCGGGTCGCCGCGCGCGGCATAGCCTCGCAGCACTTCAAGATTCCTTGCGGCGATTTTTTTCCGCTCGTCGGCCATGCCATCGGGGATGGTGTCTGGCAAAGCCGTGGCGTCGACCAGGGTGGCGACGCGCGACAACTCGCCGAACTCAGCCAGCTCGGCGGTGGTGAAGCTTGCATCCAGCGGTCCGCGACGGCCGATCAGCCAGATGTCTTCGACCTGCGCCGCGGCGAAGGCGGCGCGGGCATGGGCGCACAGGTCCGACGTCGCCAGTTCGTCCGGCGTCTTGCCCAGCAGGCGCGCGATGTCGAGCGCGACATTGCCGTTGCCGATGATGGCGACCGACTTGCCGTCGAGCTTCGGCTCGAGGTCGCGGCCATCGGGAATGCCGTTGTACCAGGCGACGAAGCGCCCGGAGCCGTAGACGCCGTCGAGGTTTTCACCGGGGATGCCGAGGCGGCGGTCGTCGAGGGCGCCGATGGTGATCACCAGCACGTCGTAGGCGGCCTTGAGTTCCTCATAGGAAGTGTCGCGGCCGACGGCGACATTGCCGAGGAAGCGCACACCGTCCTTGCCCAGCGTGCGTTCGAACTGGCGTGAAATGTTCTTGGTGCCCTGATGGTCGGGCGCCACCCCGCCGCGCACCAGGCCGAACGGCGTCGGCAGGCGGTCGAAGATGTCGATGCGGGCGCCGGGCAGCTTGCGCCCAAGGGCGTCGGCGACGTAGCAACCCGACGGGCCGGCGCCGACGATGGCGACATTCACGGGCGCGCTCATTGCTTTTGGCGGCCGCAGGCGCGAGGTGTTGCCGGAACCCGGACTGGAATCATGGCCATCGAAATATCCAGAATTGAATTGACAGGGTTTAAATGATACACTATCATAAACACAAAACAATATAAATGTATCGCTTTATCGCGAGCCGAATCACCACCCCGACCTTTTCCGGAGAGCCGAAATGAGAACATTCAAGACCTACGACAAGGGCGACGTCCTGCCCGACGACTACAAGAAGGCCCTGATCAACCTGATGTGCTTCCAGGCCGATTCGGAATACGCCGGCGCCCAGCGCGTGGCCGAGAACCATCGCTACGCCACCCGCCCGGAAGAGGCCTATCGTTTGTCGAAGAAGGTTTTCGAGGAAATGGGCCACGGCTTCTATGTCTGGAACCTGTTGCAGGAACTCGGCGTGGACGTCGATGCGCGCCTCTACGAGCTTTCCCACAACCCGGACAATCCCGATCCGAAGAAGGTCAACGTGATCAACGGCTTCCGCAAGGAGAACTGGTCGAAGTTCTTCGAGTGCTGGGAGGACGTCGCACTCTTTTCTACCGTGGTAACGCCCGCCGCCGTCGCCTTCCTCGGTCAGTACCGCGATTGTTCCTACCTGCCCTGGGCGCGCGTCAATGTGCGCATCCACAAGGAGGAGCACGGCCACCTCGCCTTCGGCGTCTGGGCCTCCAAGCGCTGCATCGAGTTCGGCGGCGAAAAGACGCGCGAATTCATGCAGACGCGGATTCCCAAGTTCATGCAGATGGGCCTCGGCTTCTACGGTCGCCCCTCGGCCGGCGACAGGAAGTCGCAGATGTTCGACATCTACTACGAATACGGCATCAAGGTGAAGAAGCCCGAAGAGTTGCAGGCCGAGTACATGGAGCTGCTCGAATCCCGGCTCAAGGATGTCGGTCTGGTCGTGCCCGCGGGCATCGAGGCCGACTACGACATGCGCATGGGCTACGAAGCCGAAGAAGCGGCCGCATGAGATGCTGGTTTCGCCGCAACACCTGATCGACGGCGAGGTTGCCGAACTCCGGCGCTTCGGCTACACGCCCTTCGGCGATGCGGCGCCCGACTGGGCCGGCATGTGGGAACTGCTCAAGGGCGACTTCGCCACGCTGCGGCGCGCCCATGTGCCGGCCTATGCCGGGATGACGCCCTGGCCGCAGGAGGGCGCGCGCATCTACATGCGCCGCCGCCTGCTGGCCGACCGCCTGTTCGAGGAATGCCAGTCCTTGTACGCCCGCGTTCATGCCGAGGGCATCAACACCGAATTGGTCGAGGCCTACACGCTGGCGCGCGACGCCTACGAGGAAGCCGTGCTGGATTTCGGCAAGGCGCGCGCCATGCTGGAAGAGGTGTTCACGCAAACAGTCGACCTCGCCGGCTGACGCCGGCGGGGCAGGGGGCGCATCCCTTTCCTCTATAATTGCGCATGAATACGGCACTTCCACCCTCCGCGCCCGGCACCGATCCCGCCCCGAACCTGTCCTTCGACCAGTTGCCACTGGCGCCGGCCACGCTGGCGAACCTGCGGCAGCTTGGCTACCATGCGATGACGCCGATCCAGGCCGCCAGCCTGCCGCCGGCGCTGGCCGGCCAGGACCTGATCGCGCAGGCCAAGACCGGCAGCGGCAAGACGGCCGCCTTCGCCTTGTGCCTGCTGGCCAAGCTCAACCCGCGGCGTTTTGCGGTGCAGGCGCTGGTGCTGTGCCCGACGCGGGAGCTGGCCGACCAGGTGGCGCAGGAAATCCGTCGGCTGGCGCGCGGCGAAGACAACATCAAGGTACTGACGCTGTGCGGTGGCAGCACCATGCGGCCGCAGATGTCCAGCCTCGAACACGGCGCCCACGTCGTGGTTGGCACGCCGGGCCGCATCATGGACCACCTGCAACGCGCCAGCCTCGATCTCTCGGCACTCGACACCCTGGTGCTGGACGAGGCCGATCGCATGCTCGACATGGGCTTTTACGACGACATCGCCTTTGTCGCCAAGGCCTGCCCGAAAGAGCGGCAGACCCTGCTGTTCTCCGCCACCTATCCCGAAGGCATCGCCGGCCTGAGCCGCCAGTTCCTGCGCCAGCCGCAGCAGGTCACGCTGCACGAGCAGCACGAGCCGGGCAAGATCCGCCAGCGCTTCTATGAAGTCGAGCCCGACCAGAAGCTGGCGGCTGTTGCCCTGCTGCTGCACCATTACCGCCCGGTCAGCACCCTGGCCTTCTGCAATACCCGCCAGCAGTGCCGCGACCTGCTCCAGGTACTGCGCGCCGAGGGTTTCGTCGCCCTGGCCCTGCACGGCGAAATGGAACAGCGCGAGCGCGACCAGGTGCTGATCCAGTTCGCCAACCGCAGTTGCTCGGTGCTGGTCGCCACCGACGTCGCCGCGCGCGGCCTCGACATCGACCAGCTCGAAGCGGTGATCAA
>JAIOPW010000069.1 GCA_021413665.1 Rhodocyclales bacterium
GATGCAATCCTTGAAGCCGCAGCTCTTGAACACCATGCCTTGGCCGGTGGTTTCTCCGGATTCCTGCGCGTTCTTGAGCCGGAATTCGAGCGGGTCCATGCCGATCTTTTCCTCCATCAAGTCCAAGTGCTGCTCGATGGCAAAGGTGGCCTGAAGTTTGCCGTAGACGCGGAACGATCAGGCGTAGGGATTGTTGGTGTACACCGCCGCGGTGTGGTAATCGCAGTGCGGGACGCGGTAGAGCGAGGAGAAGGTCTGCATCATGACGAAGGGGGTGGTCGCGCCCCACGATGTGTAGGCGCCGTTGTCGTGCAGGGTGTGTACCTGGCGGAAGGTCAGCGTGCCGTCCTTCTTGCAGCCGGAGCGCAGCGTCAGGAGGACCGGCTGCCGCGTCGGCGAGGCCAGAAACTCTTCCTCGCGGGTGAACAGCATTTTCACCGGCCGTTTAGCGGCACGGGCCAGATACAGACAGATCACCTCGAAGGGATAAATGTCCAGCTTGGAGCCAAAGCCGCCGCCGATCGGCGGCTGAATGATGCGGATGCGCGCCGGGTCCATGCCCAGGTATTCGGCAAACTCGCGTTTGTGCAGGAAGGGCACCTGGGTGTTCGAGTACATCAGCAGGTTTCCCGAGGCATCGAACTCTGCGATCATGCCCGAAACGCCCATGCAGCAATGGGTGACGTAGTGCAGGCGGAAGGTGTCTTCGACGACCACGTCGGATTCGGCCTCACCCTGGACAACGTCACCGTGAGCGTAGTCGAAGGTCATCGCGACGTTGTCCGGTTTGCCCTTGTGGGCAATGGTGGTGCCCTGCTTCAGGTGCTCGTGACTGCCGTCGGCGCCGTGCGGCTCGGGGTGGATCAGGATGGCATCGGGCTTGATTGAGTCCTCAGGGTTGGAAATGACGGGGAGATCCTCATACACGACCTTGATCAGCTTGAGGGCAGCCTCGGCAATCTCCTCGGTTTCGGCTGCCACGGCGGCGATTTCATCGCGCTCGCTCCTGACGCGGCCGACCTTCAGCGGAAAGTGATCGCGAGCAACGCCGATCGGGCGCTGGTCGGGAACATCGGCAGCGGTTATGACCACATGCACACCCGGCAGCGCCCTCGCGGCCGAGGTGTCGATCGACTTGATCACGGCGTGGATGCGTTCGGAACGCAGGATCTTGCCGTGCAGCTGCCCGGAAAGGTTGATGTCGTGGATATAGCGCGTCTTGCCGCTGGCCTTTTCCGGGGCATCCATTTTCGGGATGCGCTTGCCGATCAAGGAGTCGGGTTCGATGACTCTGGCCTTCTTTTCTGCAACGCTCATGGCGATGTCCTTAGCTTGGTGCGCCGCTCACCGCGGCGATGGCGTCGACGATTTTTTTGTAGCCCGTGCAACGGCACAGGTTTCCCTCGATGCCGCGCTTGATGCTGCCTGTGTCGCCACAGCAGCCATTGCGCATCAGATGATCGGCCTGCATGATCATGCCCGGCGTGCAAAAGCCGCATTGCACGGCGCCGTGTTCGACGAAAGCCTCGCGCAACGCATCTGCTTTGCTGTCATTGGCGAGGCCCTCGATGGTGGTGACATTGCGACCGTCACAATCGACGGCGAACATCAGGCAGGAGTTCAGCGAGACGCCATCGACCTGTATGGTGCAGGCGCCGCACTCGCCTTCGCCGCAAGGGTGAATTCGATGTCATGCTTGAGCGACATGGCTGAGTATCCTTTTGGTGATGTTATGGATCATTTCCTTGCGATACCAGGCGGTGGCGCGCACGTCGTCAATCGGCTTGACCTCATCGCGGGCGATATTGGCGACTTTTTCGATTGTCGCTTCGTCAAGTCGCTGACCTTCCAGTGCCTTCTCGGTCTGCGGGGCTCGCACCGGCGTCGGCGCCACGGCACCGAAAGCGATACGGGCGTTGGACAGGATGCCGTCCTTGAGTGTGCCGGCGACGCCGATGGAAATGGTCGAAATGTCCAGCGCCGGCCGGGTGCCGAGCTTGTAAAAACGGGCGACGTGATTCTCGGCAGGTATCGGGATGCGCACGCCGGTGACCAGTTCGCACAGCGACTTTCGGGTTTTTCCCGGGCCGACGAAGAAGGTAGATAGCGGCATGCTGTGACGGTAGAGCTTGGCCTCCGGCATCGATGCCAGTTCGACCGCGGCATCAAGCACCAGCAACGGGATCAGGGTGTCGCCGGCCGGCGAGGCGTTGCAGATGTTACCCCCCAGGGTACCGGCATTGCGGATCTGGTCACTGGCAAAATGGTCACAGGCCTCCACCAGCACCGGCAGATGCTGCCGCACCAGCGGGTGCTGCATGATCTCGGTGATGGTGGCCAGCGCGCCGATGCGAATTTCATTGCCTTCCAGCGTGATGCCGGACAGTTGCGGAATATGGCGGATGTTCATCAGCGTCTGCTTGATCCTGATGCGGCCGGCCTGGCTTTGTGGTGTCAGATCGGTACCGCCGGCAAGGATCGTGACGTCGCCGTCCTTGAGGCACTCGACCGCCTGGTCGAGGCTGGTTGGTGCGAAGTAGTGTTTCAGTTCAGTCATATTGTTTCTTCCTCGAATGCGGATCAGAAGCGAATTGGTTCCTGGTAGCGGCCAAAGACGCTGACCAGCTCCTTCGTCATTTCACCGACGCTGGCGTAGGCCTTTACCGCGTCGACCAGGGCCGGCATGACATTGCGATTGGCCGCCGCGTCTGCCCGCAGGCGGGTCAGCGCCTCGCTCACCGCGGCGTTGTCGCGCTCGGCGCGGATGCGCTTGAGGCTGTCGATCTGCACCCGCGCGTCGTCCTCGTTGTAGGGATGGAACTCGACCGGGTGATCTTCTTCTTCCTCATTCTTGTAGCAGTTGACGCCGACCTTGGGGAATTCGCCGGATTCGATCTTGCGCTGCATGCCGTAGGCCTGGGCCGAGACCTTGGCCTGGATCGTGCCTTCGGCCACCATCTTGACGATGCCGCCCTGGGCATCGACCTCGGCCATGATCTCTTCCATCTTCTTGCGCATTTCGTTGGTCATGGTTTCGACGTAGAAGGAACCCGCCAGCGGATCGACGGTCTCGGTCAGGCCCATTTCCTCGACCAGCAACTGCATGGTGCGCAAGGAGAGACGCGCCGAGTACTCGGTGGGAATCGTGTAGGCCTCGTCGTAGGAACACAGCGCCATGGTCTGGGTGCCGGACAGGGCCGAGATCAGCGCGTAGTAGGCGCCGCGCACGATATTCACTTCGGGCTGCTCGAAAGTCAGGCCGCCGCCGCCGCCGGCGGCGATCATGCGCAGCCACATCGAGCCGGGTTTCTCGGCGCCGTACTGCTCCTTCATGATCTTGGCCCACAGGCCGCGGCCGGCGCGGAACTTGCACACTTGCTCGAAGATGTTGCCGAAGATGTTGAAGTTGTACGAGAGCCGCCCGGCGAATTCGTCCACCGACAGGCCGCGCTTGATGGCATCGTCGGCATAGGCCTTGGCGATGCAGAAGGCATATGCGACTTCCTGCGCCGGGGTCGCCCCGGATTCGCGGATGTGGTAGCCGCAGACCGAGACCGGCGTGTATTTCGGCGCGTGCGTGGCGCAGTACTCGATGGTGTCGCCGACCAGTCGGATCGAGGGCTCGACCGGGAAGATCCAGGTACCGCGGCCAATGAATTCCTTGAGGATGTCGTTCTGCGCCGTGCCGCGCAATTCCTTGACGTCATAGCCGCGCTTCTCGGCCATGGCGAGGTACATCGCGATCAGGATCGCCGCGGCGCCGTTGATGGTCAGCGAGACGGTGATCTTTTTAAGATCGATGCCGTCGAAGGCGATTTCGAAATCGCGCAACGTGTCGATCGACATGCCGACGCGGCCGATCTCGCCTTCCGCCAGCGGATCGTCCGAGTCGAGGCCGATCTGCGTCGGCAGGTCGAAGGCGACGTTGAGACCGGTCTGGCCGTTGGCGATCAGGTACTTGAAGCGCTGGTTGGTATCCGCCGGATTGCCGAAGCCGGCGTACTGGCGCATGGTCCAGGGCTGCTTGCGGTACATCTCGCGATGGATGCCACGGGTGAATGGATATTGTCCGGGATCGCCGACCATCTCCATACCGCCGCTGGCCGCCACATCCTCCGCAGTGTAGAGCGGCTTGACCTCGATGCCGGACTCGTTGATGACCTTTTTCATTTCGGGCTTTTGCGGAGCATTCATTTCACTTCACTCCGGATGTATTCGGTGATTGCATCGAGTTTGGAGCCGGAGGGAAAGATGCCCTTGAAGCCCAGCTCGCGCAGGGCGTCATGGTCCTGTGCCGGCAGGTTGCCGCCGATGACCCAGAGCTTGTCGGTCAGGCCGTTGGCTTCGAGCAGGGGTTTCAGCTTGCGGCAGAAAGGAATGTGCGAACCGGCCATAGAGGACAGGGAAATCACATCGACGTCCTCTTCGAGGGCGATGCGCGCGATTTGTTCCGGGGTCTGGCGCAGGCCGGTGTAAATAACCTCGAAGCCGGCGTCCATCATGGCGCGGGCGACGACCTTGGCGCCCTGGTCGTGGCCGTCGAGGCCGGGCTTTCCGAGCAATACCTTGATCGGTTTTTGGCGATCCGTCATGAAGACACTTCCTTCGCAATAATCAGTTTCAGTATTTCGCTGGTGCCGCCGCCGATCAGGGTGAAGCGGACGTCGCGCAGGTAGCGTTGAACCGGATATTCCATGGCATAGCCGTACGAGGCGAAGACCCGTGCGGCCTTGTCGCAGACCGTGGCGGCGGCTTCGGTGGCGAACAGCTTGGCCATCGCCGCTTCCTTGTGATAGGGCTTGCCCGAGTCGCGCCGCCATGCCGCGTAATACACCAGGTGGTCGGCGGCTTCTAGCTCCGTGGCCATCTCGGCCAGTTTCATCTGGATTGCCTGGTAGCGGTTGATGGCCTTGCCGAACTGCTTGCGCTCGCTGGCGTAGCGCACCGCTTCGGCCAGTGCGGCGCGCGCCACACCAAGGCCCATGGCGCCGGTGATGATGCGGATCTCGCCGAGGGTCTTGCGCAGGTGGCCTTCGCCGTCGCCTTCTTCCCTGGACAGGCGATGGCTGTCGGG
>JAIOPW010000062.1 GCA_021413665.1 Rhodocyclales bacterium
GCAAGGTTCATGCGGTGCTCCAAATAAAACGGCCGCCGTGCTCCAGGCAGGGCGGCCGATCCATTGTTCGGCGTATTGCGGACGCCGACTCTTAATCCACCAACGCCAGCTCGAACAGTTCGCGCTTGAGGGTCAGCGAGCGCGGCATCCGGCTCTTGAGTTTGTCGAACCACTCGGCGTGCAGCTTGAGCTCCTCGCGCCAGGCGGCTGTGTCGACCGCGGTGAGGTGCTCGAACTGCGCCTCGGTGACTTCATCGCTGCCGCTCCAGTCAAGATCCTGGAAGCGGGGCATCCAGCCGAGGGCCGTCTGCCTGGCGTCAGCCTTGCCCGCGCAACGGCCGACGACCCACTTGAGGACGCGCATGTTTTCACCGAAGCCGGGCCACATGAAGTTGCCCTCGGCATCCTGACGGAACCAGTTCACCGTGAAGATGCGCGGTGCATGTTCGATCTGGTGGCCGACGCGCAACCAGTGGTTGAAGTAGTCGCCCATGTGGTAGCCGCAGAAGGGCAGCATGGCGAACGGGTCGCGGCGTACGATGCCCTGTGCCCCGGCCGCCGCCGCCGTGGTTTCGGAGCCAAGCGTTGCCGCCATATAGACGCCGTAGTTCCAGTTGAAAGCCTCGAAAACCAGCGGCACGGTGGTGGAACGGCGGCCACCGAAAATGAAGGCCGAAATCGGCACTCCGGCCGGATTTTCCCAGTCCGGGTCGATCGATGGACACTGGCTGGCGGGTGCGGTGAAGCGCGAATTCGGATGCGCTGCCTTGCGTCCGGTTTCCTTGCCGGATTGTGGCGTCCAGTCCTGTCCCTGCCAGTCGATGCAGTGCGCGGGGGCTTCCTTGCTCATGCCTTCCCACCAGACATCGCCGTCGTCGGTCAGGGCGACATTGGTAAAGATGACGTTCTCTTTCAGCGTCGCCATCGCGTTGAAATTGGTCTTCTCGCTGGTGCCGGGGGCAACGCCGAAGAAGCCGGCTTCCGGATTGATTGCGTACAGCCGTCCGTCCTTGCCGGGCTTGATCCAGGCGATGTCGTCACCGACGGTCGTCACCTTCCAGCCGCCGAGGCTTTCCGGCGGAATCAGCATGGCGAAGTTGGTCTTGCCGCAGGCCGACGGAAAGGCGCCGGCAACATAGGTCTTCTCGCCCGCGGGGGATTCAACGCCGAGAATCAGCATGTGTTCGGCCAGCCAGCCTTCATCGCGGGCCATGGTCGAGGCGATGCGCAGGGCGAAGCACTTCTTGCCGAGCAGGGCGTTGCCGCCGTAGCCGGAGCCGAAGGACCAGATCTCGCGGGTTTCAGGGAAATGGCAAATGTACTTGGTCTTGTTGCACGGCCACTTGACATCCGCCTGACCGGCCTCCAGTGGATGTCCGACGCTGTGCAGGCAGGGAACGAAAACGCCGTCGGTACCGAGCTGGTCGAGCACCGCGCGTCCCATGCGGGTCATGATGCGCATATTGACCACGACATAGGGGCTATCGGACAGCTCGATGCCGATGTGCGCAATCGGCGAGCCGATGGGGCCCATCGAGAAAGGGATTACATACATCGTACGTCCGCGCATGCAGCCCTTGAACAGGCCGCGCAGCGTGTCCTTCATCTTGTCCGGATGTTCCCAGTTGTTATTCGGGCCGGCATCGTCGGAATCGGAGGTGCACACATAGGTGCGGTCTTCGACGCGGGCGACGTCGGATGGATCCGACAGGGCGAGGTAGGAATTCTTGCGCTTCGCCGGGTTGAGCTTGATCATGGTGCCGGACGCGACCATCTGCGCAAAAAGCCGATCGGCTTCCTCCTGCGATCCGTCGCTCCAGACGATGTCGTCGGGCTGGGTGAGCGCGGCGACTTCGGCCACCCAGGCGCTGAGCTTGGCGTGCTTGACGTAGGCGGGGGGCGAGTACTGTTTGGGCTGGTTCATGGTGCAAGAATCTCCAGTTAGATTTTGAAGTCGAGCCGGTCGGCCGGGCGATCGGGAAGTGGCGATCGGCGGAGCCTTGGGCAGTCGGCAGCGAGAGGCTGCAGGCCCAGGGCCGCGAAGCTGGTTTTAGCCGGCGATTATCCCACAACCGGGAGCTGGCGACAGTATCTCAACCGGGCTGCTGGAGCAGGCCGGGATTCGATTCACCTTCGCGAGCAACGCGTTCCAGTGCTTCGATGACTTCCATGCTCGCCTGCTCCATGCGGCCGACAGCCTCGGCCCCGCGAATGGCATCACCGCTGCGCAGTGCATCCAGCGCTTCGCGTCCGGCGCGATGGACATTCGCGTGCGGGCGCTCAATTTCACGGTAACCCGGCAGTCGTGCGTAGTACTGGTTTCCGGCACCCTGGTAATACCACTTTCCCAAACGGCACGTCGTCTGATCGGCGACGTCGTTGGCGCCGAGCTGGTTGAGCCCGAAGAAGGCCTTGTAGATTTCGAACTTGAAGACCAGATGGTCGATCTTGGTCAATTCGACGAAGCTGCGCAGCGTGGTCGATGAGAGGGACAGTTCCTTGTGGTTGGCCAGTTCCAGCAGGCGATGCATGTTGTCCGTCGCCGTGCCACCTTCGCTGCTGACGCGGCGTGCCTCGGTGGCCAGCGTGGCCATGCTCGCGGCGGCGGTTCCAGTTTCGCTCTCGATCTGCGATACCAGGGTCGAAATCTCGGCGGTGGCCTTGGTGGTGCGCTCGGCCAGCTTCCGCACTTCATCGGCGACTACGGCGAAGCCGCGCCCCTGCTCGCCCGCACGGGCCGCTTCTATGGCGGCATTGAGCGCCAGCAGATTGGTCTGGTCGGCGATTTCCTTGATCAGGTTGACGATTCCGGCAATTTTCGAGGTACGTTCACCCAGCACAGCCACACTGCCGGTGGCGGTTTCGGAGCGGGCCGAAAGATGACTCAGGTTGTCCGCGATACCGCTGATGGCGATGCGGCTTGCTTCCGAGATATCTCGGGTTTCGCTGACATTTCCCTGTTCGGCCTTGAGCCGTTCCGCCATCTGTCCGATGCTTTGCTGCGAGAGCTGGAAGGACACTCCGAATTGCGCCAGATGCTCGATCGTGCGCTGAAAGGTTTCGGTGCGCGACTGTGCTTCCATGAGTTGACTGCTGCTCGCGGCGAGTTGCGCCTCAAGCTCTGAAACGCGGGCCTGGGTCGCAGCTTCGGTCTGGCGACTCTGCTCCAGCAGGCTCTTGACCAACTCCAGTTCTTTACGTGCGGTGGAACCAAAAAACATGGCGAATCCTCGGCAAGGTTGTCGGCTTACGGCAGGCAATTCTAGGGCACAAGGCGGAACTGCGCCGGGAAACCGGTGCTGTACGGGAAAGTCGGCGCTGGCGACACGGCGATACAATCGGGTTCAAAGCACAGAGGAGAAGGTTTTCATGGACGAACGCATCCGCGCCGCCGCGCTGGAGTATCACCGCAGCCCCAAACCCGGCAAGATTGCCGTCACCCCGACCAAGGCGCTGACCAACCAGGCCGATCTGTCGCTGGCGTATTCGCCAGGCGTCGCTGCCGCCTGCGACGAGATCGTGCGCGATCCATCAACGGCCGCCCTGTACACTTCGCGCGCCAACCTGGTCGCGGTCATCACCAACGGCACCGCGGTGCTCGGC
>JAIOPW010000070.1 GCA_021413665.1 Rhodocyclales bacterium
CGATCTGCACCGGCGTGGCATAGGACTTGGCGTCCGACATGCGGCCGCGCATGTAGGGGTCGAGCGACAGCCATTCGTTCTTCACCAGCACCTGGTTCTCGCCGGGCTGCGGGATGTCGCTTTCCTCGAAGCGGAAATTGCTTTCCTCGACCCAGGCCGCGGGGCGGCTGGCGAGGACGAGCTTCTGGTTCTTTTCGATGGGGGGGGGTCCGTTGTAGTTATGTAAAGTCGGCGCTGGCGATACGGTGATTGTCTGCCTATTCCGCCTTGCCGCGGGTTTCGCGGCGCAGCTTGAAGGTGCCCAGCGATTTCGCGACCAGTTCGCCCGACTCGTCGAAGGCTTCGCCCTCGCAGAAATGCAGCGAGTTGCCGCCACGCAGCAGCCTGCCCTCGGCGACGATGCGGCCCTTGGCCGGGCGGATGAAGCTGAGCGACATGTCCACGGTCATGATGCCGCCGACGTGGTCGTGCGAGGTGCGCGCGGCGACCGCCATGGCGACGTCGAGCATGGTCATGATCACGCCACCGTGCGACACCTCGAAGCTGTTCATCAGCTCCGGGCGCAGTTCCAGCGAGATGCGCGAACGGCCGCCCTCGGCCATCTCGGCCTTGACACCGAGGTGCTTGAGGAAGGGAACCTTGAGGCCGAAGAAGTCGGACATTTAACGTGAAGCAGCCGGTTAGGAGCGACCGGCAATCCTCGAGCGAAGCGAGCCGACCGGTAGCCCCCCGCGAGGGGGGATGGGGGGGCGGGCCACCAATTTGCCTTTAGCGTGTTTCATCGTTCGCCGATGGAGCTTGCCGGGACGAGCGTCAAAACGCCAGGCTGCCGCCGTCGACTGCGATGGCCTGGCCTGAGATGTGGCGTCCGGCTTCGGAGGCCAGCAGCACCACGATGCCCTTGAGGTCTTCCTCGCCGCCGATGCGGCGCAGGGGCGTGCCTTCGATGATCTTGTCGCCCAGCATGTCGAGCAGGCCGCTGGCCATCTTGGAGGGGAAGAAGCCGGGGCAGATGGCATTGACGTTGATGTTGTAGCGGCCCCATTCAGAGGCCAGGGCGCGGACGAAATTGACGTCGGCGCCCTTGCTGGCGTTGTAGGCGATGGTGCCCATCTCGGGCGGGTTGCCGCGCAGGCCGGCGATCGAGGCGGTGACGATGACCTTGCCCGACTTCTGCGGGATGAAGCAGCGCTTGCCGACTTCCTGGGTCAGGAAGAACATGCCATTGACGTTGAGGTTGATGACCTTCATCCAGGCGTCGAAGGGATAGTCCTCGGCCTTGGCGCCCCAGGTGGCACCGGCGTTGTTGAGCAGGATGTCGATCCTGCCGAAGTGCTCCAGCACCTTGCCCACGAGGCCGGGGATCTGGTCGAACTTCGACAGGTCGGCGGGCACGGCGAGCACTTCGATGCCCATCTTTTCGAGGTGGGCCTTGGCCTCGGCGAGTTCGTCGGCCTTGCGCGCGGTGATCGCGAGCTTCGCCCCCATCTCGCCCAGCGCCTCGGCCATCTGCAGGCCCAGCCCGCGCGAGCCGCCGGTGATGAGGGCGACCTTGCCGGTCAGATCGAATAATTGTTTGACGCTCATGATCAGGCTACCTCGAAAAGTCCGGCAGCGCCCTGGCCGCCGCCGATGCACATGGTGACGACGACCAGCTTCGCACCGCGCCGCTTGCCTTCGATCAGCGCATGGCCGACCAGGCGCGCGCCGGAGACGCCGTAGGGATGGCCGACGGCGATTGCGCCGCCGTTGACGTTGAGCCTGTCCATCGGGATGCCCAGCGTGTCGGCGCTGTAGAGCACCTGTACGGCGAAGGCTTCGTTGAGTTCCCAGAGGTCGATGTCCTTGACGGTAAGGCCGGCCTTCTTCAACAGCTTGGGCACCGCGAACACCGGGCCGATGCCCATTTCGTCGGGCTCGCAGCCGGCCACGGCGAAGCCGCGGAAGATGCCCAGCGGCTTGAGGCCGCGCTGCTCGGCGAGCCTGGCGTTCATCACCACGGCGGCCGAGGAACCGTCGGAATACTGGCTGGCATTCCCGGCGGTGATGACACCGCCGGGAATCGCGGAACGGATCTTGGAGACGCCTTCCAGCGTGGTGTCGGGGCGGATGCCCTCGTCGGCGGCGATGGTGACTTCGCGCGTGGTCAGGGCGCCGGTGGCCTTGTCGGCGACGCCCATGGTGACGGTCATCGGTACGATTTCGTCGTCGAACTTGCCGGCGGCCGCTCCCGCGGCGGCGCGCAACTGGCTGTTCACGCCGTACTCGTCCTGGCGGTCCTTGCCGATCTTGTAGCGCTTGGCGACCTGCTCGGCGGTCTGCAGCATGTTCCAGTAGATCTCCGGCTTGGCCTTGAGCAGGGCGGGGTCGGTGATCATGTGGCGGTTGGCCTCCTGCTGCACGCAGGAAATGCTCTCGACGCCGCCGGCGACGAGGATGTCGCACTCGCCGGCGATGATGCGCTGGGAGGCCATGGCGATGGTCTGCAAGCCCGAGGAGCAGAAGCGGTTGATGGTGGCGCCCGGCACGGTCACCGGCAGACCGGCAGCCAGTGCGATCTGGCGCGCGATGTTGCTGCCGCAGGCGCCTTCCGGCGTGGCGCAGCCCATCAGCACGTCCTCGACCTCGGCCGG
>JAIOPW010000071.1 GCA_021413665.1 Rhodocyclales bacterium
GCCAGACGACGAAGGCCGCGCCCTGCGCCATGTCGGTGCTGCGCGCCACCGCCGAGATCAGCATGCCGATGCCGAGGAAGCAGGCCGCCATCACCGCAAGCAGCGCCGTGTAGTAGATGAACATTCCCCACGGCACCTCGATGCCGCGCACCAGCGCGATCAGTACCGCCAGCACCATGGCGCCGAACACCGGCAGGAAGATGACGATGTAGCGGCCGAGGATCTTGCCCCAGAACCAGGCCGCCAGCGAGACCGGCAGCGACAGCAAGTACTCGTAGACGCCGGCTTCGCGGTCGCCCGCCACCGAACGCACGGTGGTGATGAGGACGAAGATCGGCAGGATGGCCATGGACAACTGGATGTAGGTTACCAGCAGGCGCGAGAGGCCGATAAAGCCCAGCACGCGCGACTCGGTGAGGCCGAAGAGGAAGAGCAGCGCGACGATGCCGCCGAAGACCAGGGTATAGACCTGGAACCAGCGCGCACGCAGGGATTCGACGATGTCGAGTTTGGCGGTCAGCCAGAGTTGGTTCATTGGCGCTACCTATTTTCCTTTCGCCAGGACATGCTGGCGCATTTCTTCAAAATCGACGGCGCCCGCTTCGGGATGGCCGATAGCGCCGAAGTTATAGGCCATCGGCGATATCCTGCCGCCGGAGAATTGTGCCTTGCGTGCCTCCAGCCATTTCTCGCCGTTACCGGTCACGTCGGCGACCCAGAGTCGGGTGGCGGTATCCGTCATCCACGGATAGTCCTTCACCTTGTCGCGCAACCAGAACACGGCGCAGCCGATGTCATCGAACTTGAATACGATGTTCTTCTCGCCGCCGCGCATTTCGGCGGCGAAGCGGCGGTCGGAGATCACCATGCTGCAACGGACGCAGGTATCGCGGTCCCACTTGATTTCGGCCATGCCTTCGGGCCAGTTGCCTGCCTTGCCGCAGGCCGAGAGAGCAGCCGCCAGCGGCGTCAGCGCAAAGCCCGCGGCAATGAAGCGGCGCCTGTCCATCAAACCGGTGTTGCCCGCCCGCGAACCGCCTGACCGGCATCGCCCGCCTCATGCAACGAATAGTCGCTGATCAGGCCGACATAGCGGGAGGTCATGCCCATGAAACGCAAGCGGTCGGGACCGGGCACCACGCCCTCCCATTCCTGGCCGTTGCCGAGATCGCGGAAGTTCCAGGCACCCATCGCCTTGGCGAAGGCCGGCTCGCTGCGCTTGATCGAGATGCGGCAGGCGAACTGGCCCGACAACGAGACGTCATCGGCGACGCGGTCATCCAGCACCACCTTGCCCATATCCATTTCGATCACGCGGTTGACCAGCGCCGAGACTTCATTGAGGCGGTGGCTGGAGATCAGCATGGTGACATCCTCCTGCCGCTCGGCGAGCAGTTCGAAGAATATCTTGCGAGCTTCGGGGTCGAGGTTGGCGGCGGGCTCGTCCATCACCAGCACCTTGGCGTCGCGACCCAGCGCGATGGCGATCAGCAACTTCTGCTTCATGCCGCCCGACAGCTTGACGAAGGGCCGCGCCAGAATGGGGTCGAGGTCGAGGCCGAGGCGCTTTGCGAGTGCGTGGATATCGGCCGGATCGGTGCCGCACAGCGCGGCGGAAAAATCGATCAGTTGCGCCACGGGCATCTTCAGCGGCGGCGGCAGTTGCGGCACGAAACCTATCGCGCCCAGCACCGCGGTACGCTCCTGGCGCGGATCGCGGCCGCTGATTGTGACTTGGCCGTCAAAGGTGTATTCACCGAGCAGGCAGCGGATCAGGGTGGTCTTGCCGGCGCCGTTGGAACCGATCAGCGCGACGCGCTCGGATAGCCCGATCTCCAGGCTGATGTCGTCGAGCACGCGGACCTTGCGGAAGCTCTTGGCTACATTTTGAAATTTGATCATGGCGGGTAGTGTGGCACAGGGTGCCCGGTTCAGAGCAGCTTGGAGAGCCCCTTGACATCGAAGGTGAGCGAACCGGTCGGGCAGGTGTCGACGCAGAGTCCGCAGCGGGTGCAGTCGGGACCGATGGGCACTTCGGTATCCACCGCCCGGCCCTTGATTACCGTGTCGAGTACGTGGGGCACCAGGCATACCTTGCGGCAGTCGCCCTCGTGGAAACAGCCGTCGAGCTTGTACTTGATGCGTACCGGCGAGAAGATGCCGACCACGCCGTAGGTGAGGCCGATCGGGCAGGCGTAGCGGCACCAGGCCCGACGCGAGAAAAAGACCTCGAACACCAGCAGCGCCAGGACCCACAGCAGGGCCAGCGCCGGGCCGTAGATCAGGGCGCGTGAAAGGATGCCGGTCGGGGAAATCGACTCGAACACGGTGTAGCCGGTGGCGACGGCAAGCACGGCGAAGACCAGCCAGGAGCCGGTGCGCAGGCGGCGGTCGATGGCCTGGTCCGTCACCAGCTTCTTCTTGACCAGCCAGAGGTGGATCTTCTCCGCCCATTCCGCGACCAGATGATAGGGGCAGACCCAGGAACAGAACGTGCGCCCGCCCAGCAGCAGCCAGAGCACGAAAACGGTGCCGGTGCCGATCACCAGATTCACGATGATGTGCTTGTGCGCCAGCATCACCTGCAGGGCGGAGTTGAGGTCGATCAGGTGGAATCCGACGAAACGCGAGGCGGTCAGTGCGCCTTCGAGAATCTGGATGTCGAACCAGAAGGAGAAGGTGAACATCAGGTTGGCGATGATCAGCACCGCCCAGCGGCGGTTGCGCCAGGTGTGCACCTTGGACGCCTTCTCGTGGGCGACCATCGCCTGCTGCAGGCGCTCCTTGTTGGTGGCGCGCTTTAGGATATGGATCTCCTGCGCACGGTCGGAAATCGCGGCCGGCTTCCTCGCCTCGCGACCGAACATCACCGCGATCTGGTCGAAGAAACGGCGTTTCAGAAATTGGTTCATGTGTTCCACACTTCCCGCGCGTCGATCACGATGCAGGCCGGTTCGACCGGACAGATCATTTCGCAGACGCCGCAACCGACACAGGGTTCATGCACCACGGGCGACTTGCGCTTCGTACCGTCCGGGGCGAAAACGGTCTCGATCGAGATCGCACCCTTGACCGGGCACTCGCGCACGCACAGGTCGCACTCGGCGACGTCGTAGGGATGGTCGGCGACCTTGACCGGCTTCCAGCGGTCGACATCCATGTAGCGCATGCGCCCCTTGAACCCGGCACCCTGCACCTGGCCCTTGAAGCCCTTGCCCTGGATCGCCAGGCAGGATTCCTGACGGATCAGGCGCGCCACGCCGATGCGCTCGCTGAGGTTCAGTGTCGGCTCGGGGTCTTTCTCCTTGGCCTTGAGGATGGGTGCGGCAGCCAGTTTCGCCCCCTTGCGCACGCCGAGGAAGGCCGGCTTCTTGTACACCAGCGCCCCGGTCGGGCAGGCCAGGATGCACTGCACCGCGTCACAGGAGAAGTCGCAGGCCTGTTCGCGCGCATCGATGTAGGGCACGCCCACCCCGACGCCATCGACCAGGTCGGCCAGCTTGATCGCCTGCACCGGGCAGACCTGTACGCACTGGCCGCACTTGATGCACGAGGCCAGGAAATCCTTTTCGTCGAGGGCCCCGGGCGGCCGCAGGCGTTTGGTCCGGGCGTACACCAGCGGCAGGAAGCCGGACAGCGCGGCGCCCGTCACCCCGCCCGTAAGCAGGATGGTGCGCAGCCACTTGCGCCGCGCCTGCTGAATGCGTTCGCGCGATGCAGGCGGTTTCGCCGCGGCGGGAGGTTTCGAGTCATTCATCCTGCCACCTTGCTTTTGACTGATGCCCTCTCGGCTTCGGGGCGCGAAGGTTTGTGAAAGCGGGGGCGATCGTCCCGCAACTGCAACTCAGGAGCGGAAAACGGCGCCAGTCGTTCAAGAAAATCCAGCAGTTCCATGACCGGCGAAACCTTGAAGAAACGGGCGGCAGGAATCTCCATCCAGATTTGGTCTGCATAGGCGAAGTGCTCGTGCGGCTTGTCGCCGAAGCCATCGCCGTCACGGTCGAAACCCTGGTAGCTGTCGAAGAAGTTGCCAGCCCACTTGTTCTGGTCGCCCTTGCCGCGTCCGGCCTGGAAGATGTCGGTCAGGTTGCCTTCGAAAACATTGTCGTTGAGCACGTTGCCGCCAAGTTCACTGGTCAGTTGCACGGCGATGCCGTTGTAGGCGAAGCGGTTGCGATTGAAACGGATGGTAGTGTCGGGCTGGAACGGTGACAGGTCGGAACCGACGCCGACGGCGCTGTAAATGATCTCGTTGTCCTCGATGAAAATGTTCGAGGCTTCCTTGAAACCCAGCGCCATGCCGGTTGCGCCGGTAGCGTGGGAAATCAGGTTGTTGCGAGCGCCGCCGCCTTCCATGTACATGAAGTAGATACCGACCGCGTTGTCGATGAACCGGTTGTTCTCAACAATATTGTTGTTGGCGAACATGAAATGGATCGAATAGCGGCTGCGGCGCCCTTCGTTGCCGCGATAGATGTTGCGGTGGGAATACCAGGCCACCATGTCACGCGAGTCGGTGACCAGGTTGTTTTCGATGAGATTGTTGTTGCTGTACCAAAGGCGGATACCGTCACCGCGCACGCCGAGGTCGCGCGGCTTGGAACGCACCTTGTTGCCGCGCACGACGTTGTTGCTCGATTGCTTCAAGTCGATCCCGAACAGGCAGTTGTCCACCACCAGATCTTCAAGGACATTGTTGTGGCCACGCACGTCGACACAGGAATCGTCGGTGTCATGGTTGTCACCGGATCCGGTGAGGTGTATGCCGCGCAACACCGCACCATCCGTTTCGAGCGAAAACACCGTTCCCCTGTCACCGGCATCGATCGTCACCTGCCCGCCGCCTTCAATAATCAGGGGCTTGGTCATCACCACCGGACCCGAATAGTTACCGGGGGGGGGGCGCAAAATTGATCCGGCCGGTGCCGCATCCACCAGGTTCTGGAAGGGCTTCAGCCCGTGGATGCGCTTGTCGCGCTCGTAAAGAGGGAAAGTGGGCTTGGGCCGGTCGACGCTGACACGTGGCGCGGTCGACAAGTCGGCCGTCGCCCCGAGCTTGCCCGATGTCTCGCCGAGACCGACGACATCACCGACCCCCTGCGCCGTCACCAGCAGCGAGAACGCACCCAGCGCCAGGCCCGGTGCGATCGTGCGCCAGCGTGCCATGTCAGACTCCCGTCGGCTCGCGCATCTGTCTGCGTCGCAGCAGCAGCGCCATCATCAGGCAGCCGGAAGCAATCAACAGCAGCGCATAACCCCAGTAGGGATAGGAGAAGGTCGAGAACTGCGCCACCTTTCCCTCACCGAAAACGGTGGGCATGAAGGGCTTGACCGTAAAGGCACCCCAGGGGTGCATGTTGTGGCCGAAGAACCAGAGCCAGCCGGCGTAATCGATAACGAAGAACACGGGCAGCATGGCGGGAACCAGTGCCAGCAACAGGGAAAAGCTATGGATTTTCCAGACGCCCAGCAGGATGATCACCATGGCGACGACTATCCCGACCATCGATATCTTGGTGGCGAGTATCAGGTTGGCTTTCCATTTTTCGAGCACGTCGGGCTGGTTGAAGAAGGTGCTGGCCTCGTGATAGTAGTGTGCGGCGAAGCTGTCGAGCTGCCCGAGGACGAGCTGGTCGACGAACATCCAGACGGAAACCGCGGCGAAGCCCGCACCCAGTATTTTCAGTTGATTCTTGCGCTGCGTCGCCATGAAACCCAGCAGCATGACGGCAAACCAGCCGAAGATGAACTTCGACAGGCGCAGTTCCACGGGGGATCCGGTATCGATCGGATACATGCCCACGTAGTGGTTGATGGTGTTCATTTCGTGGACGCAATCGAGACTCTTCGCGTCTTTATTTACATCCTTGTCCTTCTCGAGAATCGGGTTGTAACGCCCAGTGTGCTCGCCCATGTCGGCCTGCAGTGTTTCACTGCCCATGCGGGTACCTTTTCCCACCGCCGTGCAGCCGTTGAACACACCGTTAAAGTGGAAGTGGATGCGGATCCCGTCCGGGAAGGCATCCTTCGGATAGTTCGGCGCCGTCAGCGATACCCACCAGATCGGTGAAAAGTAGGCGGCGATCAGCATCACCGTGGCCACCAGGGTCAACCCGGTGATCAGCATGTTCTGTTTTTTCTGGTCTTGCATTTTGTTCTCGGTCTGCCTGGGGGGATAAAACCAGCCGCGGACGTTCCGCACCCCAATAGGAGTGCGGAAGTCAGGGATCACTATTATTTCTTCTTGCCGCCCTTTGCCGCGGGGCCGGCCTTGCACATGGAACCAGGCATGGTCAGACTGGCCTGGTAGGCCGAGATCGCCACTAGCTGGGCATTGTCGTACTTCTTGATGATCTTGACCATGTCGGGATTGGCATTACGGCGATGGCCGTCACGAATCTCGGTCATCTGGCGCAGCAGGTACTTGTAATGCTGGCCGGCCAGCACCGGGTAGAACTTGTCCTTGACGCCCTCGCCATTGGCCTTGTGGCATTCGATGCACTCCTTCTCGTACATGGCCTTGCCATCCGCAATCTGCTTGGCGGCGTCGGGGCCTTCGTACTTGCCGTGATCAACCGGAATGCACAGGCTCTGGATGTAAGCCGATACGTTGGCCAGTTCCTGAGCGTCGACCAGTTCCTTGGCGAAGGGATACATGGTCGGGTTGTCACGCAGACCAGCGCGAATGTCAGCCATCTGTTTGATCAGCACCGTGGTGTGCTGTCCCGCCAACTGCGGAAAGGTACCGTCGGGACGACCGGCGCCAGTCGGCAGGTGGCAGGCGCCGCAGACTTCATAGCCCTCCTTGCCAGCCTTGGCATCGCCCTTCTTCTGCAGGGCTTCGATCTTTTCGCCCTCCTGGGCGTTCCATTTGTAGTCTTTGGATTCGATGCCGGCCTTCTTTTCGGCCGGTGGCGCCGCCTGCGCCAAAGCGGGAATCAGCGCGATCGATAGCGCCAGTGTCAGTATTTTGTACATATCTGTTTCCTTGTCAGGGTGGAGAAGTCAGACAATGATCCCACCGGGAACATTAGAATTCATTGATACTCGTCAATTGGCCGTATGCGGATGGCTGATCCGCCCCGTAACATGGCGCCTTACTTGATCTCGGACAGGTATTTTGCCAGTTCTTTGATCTCGGCATCGGAGACCAGATGCATCACGCCCTTCATTGCGGCGGCGTTGCCGTTGGCGCGCGCTCCGCTCTTGATGTCCAGCATCTGCTTTTCGGCGTACTTGGCGTTCTGCCCGGCCAGCTTCGGATACTCGGGTGTCAGCGGCTTCTTGGCATCCTTGCCATGGCAGGCGATGCAGGTCTTTTCCATATACAGCGCCTTGCCGTCGGCCAAGGCCGGCGCGGCGAAGGAAGCGGCGGCAACCGCGGAAATAATCAATCCGTACTTCATGGGTATTCCCTTTCAAAAAGAAAATGGGGGGCAGAGTATATCTGCCCCCCGGAACTTGCCTTGATTTAGTTCAAATTACTTGACCTTCTTGGCTCCATTCTGCTCAAGGTAGGTCTTGGCCCTCAGACCGAGGTCGGCGGTCTTGACCTGGTATTGCCAGATCTGCTCGGCCCAGAGGTTGGCATTTTCCCAATCCTTCTTGGCGGCAAAGCCTTCATGCTTCTCTTTCAGGCCCTTGGTCTTGCCGAGTTGGTCGAATGCATCTTCGACCATCGCCACGACATCCGGGAAGTCCTTGTAGTTGACGCTGGTGATGTAGGCCACGACGGAGTCGATGATCGCTTGCGTGTCGACGACCTTCTTCACGGTCGCCTTGTAATCCGCTTCCGTGTAGTTACCCTTGGCCAGCGTCTTGGTGCCCGCCTTCCAGCCCTTCGGCTTGACCAGCAGGTAACCCTGCATCTCCAGGTGCAGTGCGGAGCAGAACTCGGTGCAGTAGTAGGGATAGACGCCTTCCTTGTCGGCCTTGAACTTCACCGAAGCGGTCTTGCCCGGCTCGACCGATGCATGAACGTTGTAGGTCGATACCGTGAAGCCGTGGGTCTCGTCCTGCGCACGCTCGAGGTTGGTCAGGTTGATCGTCACTTCATCGCCAACTTCCACTTCGATGGTTTCCGGCGTGATGTGCGAACGGATCAGCGTGGCAAAGACTTCGACCTTGTTGCCCTTCTTGATGGTCTTTTCCTCACCGGCGCGAACAGCACCCGGATGCGGCTTGTCGGTGCGGCTGTTGGTGCCGACCTTGTAACGCACGGCAGGCTTCAGCTTGGCAGCCTCGATGGCCACCACGTAGTGCGGCTCACCCAGCGGAATCGGCATGTCGTAGATCAACTGCATCTTGTCGTCGCTGATGTCGATCAACTGATGGTTCTGCGGCTGCAGCGGGCCGACCGGGTTGAAGCGGTCGATCGACAGCTTGTTCAGCGCCACCAGGTAGCGACCCTTCGGCTTCATGGTGTCGCCTTCCATCGTCATCAGGTGACCGATGTTGTAGTGCACGCTGAGCTTGTCCAGCACCTTGCCTTCGCAGTAGTTCCACTTGGCCACTTGCGAATCCACATACAGCGAGGTGTAGGCAACGCAAGGCTTGCTGTCGAACTGGGTATGCAGCGGGCCGAGGCCCAGTGACACCTGCGTATGCAGCGCATCCTTCATGCCGATCACCGGAATGCCATACGGGTCCTTGCCTTCGAACTTGCCCGCCTTGATGGCGGCCATGATCTTCTCGAAGGAATAGACCGAGACATGGGTGTCGAGCTTGCCGGCGACCACCAGCAACTTGCCGTCCGGCGTCACATCGACGCCATGCGGGCTCTTCGGCTCGGGAATCAGGAACAGGATGCCTTCCTTGATCGCGGTTTCCATCATCAGCACATTGTGGCCGTTGATTTTCTTGGCCTTGCCCTGGGCAACCAGTTCGGCGGCCTTCTTCCAGTTGATCACGTGCAGGTAGTCGGTGTCCTTGGCGGAACAACCGGCTTCATACGGCGGGCGACCCTTCTCGATGCCGCCGACGTAACGCTCGGAGCAGAAGGAGTTGGTGAACGACCAACCATCGGACGGACCCTTGCCGGCATCCGACAAGTCTTGCGAGTAGGGCGGCAGTTCAAGCGAGAAGGATTGCTCCGGCTTGATCAGGCCTTCCTTGCGGTCGAATTTCCAGTAGGTGATGGCGCCGCGATACTTCTCGTTGAATTCTTCCAGCGGGTAGAACTTCTTGTTCTCCAGCGGCGCAGCGTACTGCACGGCTTCGATGATGTACTCGGTGTTCGGCGTGACGAAAGCGCCGCCGTGCTCGGACTTCATGATCGGGTTCACCACGATCTGCTTGGTCTCGAAGTCGCGCAGGTCGATCACCGCCAGGCGCGGATTGGCCTTGTCGTTGATAAACAGGAACTGGCCGTCGGCCTCGCCATTGGTCTCCGAGAACCCCGGGTGGTGCGTGTCGCCCCAAGTGATGTCCTTGCCGTCGATACGACCGCCGGCCAGCACCTTCTTCGACTCTTCGTCGAAGCCATAGCCCTGCCAGGGTTCGGGCGTGAACACGCCGATATATTTCAGGATGCGCATCGAGGGAATGCCATAGACGATGACCTGCCCGGACTGTCCACCGGAACTAAAGGCGACAAAGTCATCGCGCTTGCCCGTCGGTACATACGTCTTCGACGCGGCCAGCAGATCCTGCTGGCTCAAGCCCCGACGCTTCATCACGTCTTGCAGCGATTCCGCACTCCAGCCCGCGGTCGCCGCCAGCCCCATTCCCGCTGCAATCAGCAGCGAGGCGGCTTGCTTGTTAAACTGTTTCATGTTTGTCGCTCCCATTCCGGTTGATACTTCCAAAGCACTGCATCCGATGCGTTCCAACTTCCTGATTGCCGCTGCGACAATTCGCCACTGCGGCAATTTGTCGCATATTAGACACCAAGGCAGGCAGTCATGGACTTGATATTTATCAATTCAATTGGCCGAATGGCACGCTGCGGCGATGGATTGCGATGGTGAAATTCGCCAGATCGCACTGGATCAACCTGGCCATGATCGGCGCACTGCTGCTCATCGCCGTTGCCGGCCACCAGTTTTCGCCGCTGCTGCTGCCCAAGGCGGACGTGACGGGGGTGGTGGTACCCGGCTGCGACCTGCACCTGCACGCCTGCGCCGCGATCCTGCCGCAAGGGGGACGCCTGGAGCTTTCCATCACGCCGCGGCCGATCCCGTTTCTTCAGACCCTGCGGGTCGAAGTGACTGTCAGTGGCGTGGAATTTGCCACCCGTGGCAACACCTATGCCGGCGAAGCCGCACTGCCGGTCTGCGTCTCCGGCAGCATGGCCTGGGTGGCAACGGTGATTGTCGAAACCGCCGGGCAGCGCATTGCCGTGCCCTACCGCTTCGAAACCGGGCACTAAGGACGTATCCCGCGGCCCCGTCTCCATGAGATGCGGTGGCCACCGCCCCTGTGTTCGCAGGCTGCTGGCGCAAGCCCGTACCCTACTGTTTCGCCGGCCTTTTCAGCAGCTTGCGCTGCAAGGTTCGGCGGTGCATGTTGAGCGCCCGCGCCGTGGAGGATATGTTGCCCTTTTGCTCGCGCAGGACACGCTGGATGTGTTCCCACTCCATGCGATCGACCGACATCGGCACCTGGGAAATGGAGGCGGGAGAGCGGGCGTCCGACGCGGACTCGCCAGCGTGCAATTCGTGACCAAACGCGCGCAGCAAAGTGCTGATGTCGACCGGCTTCGCCAGGTACTGCACCGCGCCCAGCTTGATTGCGTCGACTGCCGTGGTGATGCTGGCGTAACCCGTCAGGACAA
>JAIOPW010000072.1 GCA_021413665.1 Rhodocyclales bacterium
GCCGCCTTCCGCTTCACGCGCCGCCATGAGCCCCGCCTGCAGCACCAGTTGCGCCGCTTCCGGAATCAACATGAAGTAACGGATGATATCGGGATGCGTCACGGTGACCGGACCGCCCCGGGCGATCTGTTCGCGAAAGCGCGGTATCACGCTGCCCGAGGAACCCAGCACGTTGCCGAAGCGGACCATGACAAACCGCGTCGCCGCGCCCTGCGCCTGCACGGCCTGGCACACGACCTCGGCCAGACGCTTGCTGGCGCCCATGACGTTGGCAGGATTCACCGCCTTGTCGGTCGAAATCAGCACGAATTCCCCGCTGCCTGCGGCAAGGGCCGCGCGCGCCACATTGAGCGTCCCCAGCACGTTGTTCTTCACGGCCTCCCACGCATTGGCGCACTCCATCAGCGGCACGTGCTTGTAGGCCGCCGCGTGAAACACCACATCCGGGCGGTGTTCGGCGAACACCGCCGCCATCCGCGCGGCATCTTTCACATCGCCGACCACGCAGGCCACCGGCCGCCCGGCGAACTCCTGTTCGATGCTGTAGAGGGCGAACTCGGACTGCTCCAGAAACACCAGCTTGCGCGGGCCGACGCGAACAATCTGGCGGCACAACTCGGAGCCGATCGACCCGCCGGCACCGGTCACCAGCACGACCTTGTCGTGCAGCAGGCCGTGCAAGCCCGCTTCATCGAGCTCGATGCGATCCCGGCCGAGCAGGTCTTCGAGCTCCACGGCCCGCACCTGGGAAATCGCGAACTTGCCGGACAGCAGGTCGCTGAACGCCGGCACCGTGAGCACGCTGAGGCCGCCCGCGGCGGCGAGCTCCATTGCGCGCCGCCGGGTGGCCGCAGCGGTGCCCGGCATGGCAACAATCGCATGCGCCACCGCCAGCGAAGTCGCAATCGGACCGACGCGGTCGATGGCCCCCAGCACGCGCACGCCATTGATCTGGCGGCCGTGCTTTGCCGCGTTGTCGTCGAGCAAGCCCACCACACGCCAATCCGTGCTGCGCGCCAGTTCCCGCAACAGGTCGGCGGCGGCATCGCCGGCGCCAATCACCAGAACGGGCTTTTGCCCAAGGTGCATGCCGCCATACAGGCTGTGCTCCTTCCATGCCCGGTAAAGAAGCCGGCTGCCGCCCATGAGGCCGACCAGAAGCAT
>JAIOPW010000073.1 GCA_021413665.1 Rhodocyclales bacterium
ATGGTGTTCAAGGACATCATCGACACCTTCACCCTGCCCGGCGCGAGCAAGCTGGAGCAGGCCGTGCTGCTGGTGCCGCTGGGCCTGCTGGCGGCCTACGGCGCGCTGCGCTTTTCGACCGTGCTGTTTACCGAGCTGCGCGAAATCTTTTTCGCCCGCGTCACCCAGCGCGCGGTGCGCACCATCACGCTGCAGGTGTTCGAGCACCTGCATTCGCTGTCCTTGCGCTTCCACCTCGACCGCCAGACCGGCGGCCTGACGCGCGACATCGAACGCGGTACGCGCTCGATCGGTTCCCTGATCAGCTACACGCTGTATTCGATCCTGCCGACGCTGGTCGAGATCGCGCTGGTGCTGGGCATCCTGGCCTGGCGCTACGACAGGGATTTCACGCTGATCACGGTCACCACGCTGGTGATCTACGTGGCGTTCACCATCGTCGTCACCAACTGGCGCACGGTGCTGCGGCGCGAGGTCAATGAACTGGATTCGGCGGCCAATGTGCGCGCGGTGGACAGCCTGATCAACTTCGAGACGGTCAAGTATTTCAACAACGAGCGCTGGGAGCACGACCGCTACGACGAGCAGATGCAGAAGTGGGAGGTGGCGCAGATCCGCAGCCAGGTCTCGCTGTCCTGGCTCAACCTCGGCCAGTCCATGCTCATCGCCGCCGGCGTGACGCTGATGATGTGGCGCGCCGCGGTCGGCGTTGCCGCCGGCAACATGACGGTGGGCGACATCGTGCTGGTCAACGCCTTCCTGATCCAGCTTTACATGCCGCTCAACCACCTCGGCGTGCTCTACCGCGAAATACGGCAGTCGCTGACCGACATCGAGCGCATGTTTTCGCTGCTCTCGCGCAATCGCGAGATCCAGGACGCGCCCGATGCGCGCCCGCTGTTTGCCGGCGATGAATCGGGTTCCTGCGAGGTCGAGTTCGACCATGTCGGCTTCGCCTATGAAGCGAACCGGCAGATCCTGTTCGACGTGAATTTCAAAGTCGGCGCCGGCGGGACGGTCGCCGTGGTCGGCCACAGCGGCTCGGGCAAGTCCACCCTGGCGCGGCTGCTGTTCCGCTTCTACGACACCACCACCGGCTCGGTGAAGATCAACGGCTCGGACCTGCGCGCGCTGCGGCAGAGCTCGGT
>JAIOPW010000074.1 GCA_021413665.1 Rhodocyclales bacterium
CATCCGGTATGTTTCGTCGACATGCAGGCTCAGTTTTTTGCTGAGCTCCATGGCGCGGAGCATTTTGTTGGTCTGTGCCAGAAACAGGATCTCGGCGGCGACCTCCACCGGCAAGCCCTTGCGGGAGCCGCCACGCGCGTCCATCAGCAGCAGGCTGAGGAAGGTATCCAGCTCGGGGCTGCCCCAGATGCCGCAGATCCGCCGCGTCAGGTGGCCGATATCCTCCAGCGCGGCGCGGCATTCAAATCGGGTGACGCTGCTCTGCGGAATGACGGCCATGGTTTGGGGTTTGTGCTGACGCCTCGGGAACACGCTGCCCTGCCGCGTGCCTTGTCCCGTCGCGGCGAAGCCGTAACGGGCAATCGGCTTGTCATTATACGATGTCCAGGTGCTGGATGCCGGTAGTGCGATCCATGGTGGCCGAATCCTTGCCGTGCAGCTTGATCTGCAGGCGCACTTCGTTCATGGAATCGGCGAAACGCAAGGCATCGTCGTAGCTGATGCGGCCTTCTTCGAAATGATCAAAGAGCGCCATGTCGAAGGTCTTCATGCCGAGCTCCTTCGACTTCTTCATGATCTCCTTGATTTCGTGGACCTCTCCCTTGAAGATCAGATCGGCAATCAGCGGCGAGTTGAGCAAGACCTCCACCGCCGCCGCGCGGCCCTTGCCTTCCTTGAGCGGCAGCAGGCGCTGCGAGATGATGGCCTTGAGGTTGAGCGACAAGTCCATCAGCAACTGCGGCCGGCGCTCCTCGGGGAAGAAATTGATGATCCGGTCGATCGCCTGATTGGCGTTGTTGGCATGCAGCGTGCCCAGCGCCAGATGGCCTGTTTCGGCGAAGGCGATGGCGTGTTCCATCACCTCCCGGTCGCGGATCTCGCCGATCAGGATTACATCGGGCGCCTGGCGCAGGGTGTTCTTCAACGCCGCCTCCCATGAATCGGTATCGACGCCAACCTCGCGTTGCGTGATCACGCAGTTGCGGTGCTCATGCACGTATTCGACCGGATCCTCGATGGTGATGATGTGACCATAGCTGTTCTGGTTGCGGTAGCCGATCATCGCCGCCAGCGAAGTCGATTTGCCCGAGCCCGTGCCGCCGACGAACAGCACCAGGCCGCGCTTGGTCATTGAAACGTCCTTCAGCACCGCCGGAAGTTTCAGGTCATCCATCTCCGGAATCTGCACGTTGATGGTGCGCAGGATGATGCCTACCCGCGACTGCTGGACAAACGCGTTGACACGGAAGCGGCCGATGCTGGCCGGCGAGATGGCGAAGTTGCATTCCTTCGTGGCCTCGAACTCGGCCGCCTGCTTGTCGTTCATGATCGCGCGCGCCAGTTCCTGCGTATGCTGCGGCGACAGCGGCTGCGTGGTGGCTGGCGTCATCTTGCCGTCGATCTTCATCGCCGGCGGGAAGCCGGCGGTGATGAACAGGTCGGAGCCCTTCTTCTGCATCATCATCGTCAGAAGCTGGTACATGAACTTGAGGCCTTCGTCGCGTTCCATGGTCTTCCTCGTCAATCAATTCAAGCCGCTGCGCGGCGATCTAACATGGTCACCTCCCCGGCGAGGGGGAGGCCGGGAGGGGGTGGGTCCTGAATGGCAACAAGGACAACTTCCCCGGCCCTAGCCGGGGAAGTTGTCCTTGTTTGCCGCCTTGCTGCGCGCTTCGGCGGGCGAGATGATCCGCTTTTTCACCAGGTCCTGAAGGTTCTGGTCCAGAGTCTGCATGCCGAACTGCTGGCCGGTCTGGATCGCTGAATACATCTGCGCCACCTTGGCCTCGCGGATCAGGTTGCGTATGGCCGGAGTACCGACCATGATCTCGTGTGCGGCGACGCGGCCGCCGCCGTCGATGGTCTTGCACAGGGTCTGCGAAATCACGGCCTTCAGCGATTCGGACAACATGGCGCGGATCATTTCCTTTTCCGCGGCCGGGAACACGTCGATGATGCGGTCGATGGTCTTTGCCGCCGAGGAGGTATGCAGCGTGCCGAACACCAGATGGCCGGTTTCGGCGCCGGACATGGCGAGGCGGATGGTTTCCAGGTCGCGCATTTCGCCGACCAGGATCACGTCCGGGTCTTCGCGCAAGGCCGAACGCAGGGCGTTGTTGAAGGACAGGGTATGCGGCCCGACCTCGCGCTGGTTGATCAGGCACTTCTTCGATTCATGGACGAATTCGATCGGATCCTCGACGGTCAGGATGTGGCCGTATTCGCTCTCGTTCTTGTGGTTCACCATCGCCGCCAGGGTCGTCGACTTGCCGGAGCCGGTCGGTCCGGTGACCAGCACCAGACCGCGCGGCTGGTCGGCCAGTTCCTCGAAGATCTTCGGCGCCTTGAGGTCTTCCAGCGACAGGATCTTCGACGGAATGGTCCGCATCACGGCCGCCGCGCCACGGTTCTGGACGAAGGCATTGACGCGGAAACGCGCCAGGTTCGGCACCGCGAAGGAAAAGTCACACTCCAGGTTCTCCTCGTAGATCTTGCGCTGGCCGTCGTTCATGATGTCATAGATCATGGCGTGCACGTCCTTGTGTTCCATCGGCGGCAGGTTGATCTTGCGCACGTCGCCATGGACCCGGATCATCGGCGGCAAACCGGATGACAGATGCAAGTCGGACGCTTTGTTCTTGACCACGAAAGTGAGCAGTTCGGTGATGTCCATGAGCGCTTTCCTGTAGATGGGGTGCGATATACTTTGAAGACGCTATATGACATCAATCGCCGCCAACTTGCAAGCTGTGCGTGCACGCATCGCCACCGCCTGCCTTGCCGCCGGACGTCCGGCGGAGTCGGTGCAATTGCTGGCCGTGTCCAAAACCTGGCCCGCTGCCAGCGTGCGCGAAGCCGTTGCGGCAGGGCAGCGCGCCTTCGGCGAAAACTATGTGCAGGAAGGCGCCGAAAAAGCCCTGGAGTTGGCCGGATCCGGGCTTGAATGGCACTTCATCGGTCCGTTGCAAAGCAACAAGACACGGCTGGTGGCGGAAAACTTCGCATGGATGCATTCGGTGGACCGCCTGAAGGTCGCCGAACGCCTTGCCGCCCAGCGCCCGCCCGGCCTCGCGCCACTCCAGGTATGCATCCAGGTCAATGTCTCCGGCGAGGTATCGAAGAGCGGCTGCGCTCCCGGCGAGGCGGCCACCTTGGCCCGCGCCGTGGCAACCCTCCCCAATATCCGCTTGCGCGGGTTGATGGCGATCCCGGAGCCGACCGACGACACCAGGCTGTTGCGCGGTCGTTTTGCCGTGTTGCGCGACTTGCGTGAGCGCCTGAATGCGGAAGGTATGCAACTCGATACGCTGTCCATGGGCATGTCGCATGACCTCGAGGACGCCATAATGGAGGGTGCGACGCTGGTAAGGGTCGGCACCGCAATCTTCGGCGAAAGGATTCCATGAAAATTACATTTATCGGCGGCGGCAACATGGCCCTCGCCCTTATCGGAGGCATGCGCAAACAGGGCTTTTCCGCGGCGGCGATACAGGTCGTCGAACCGTTCGAAGAGTCGCGCGAGCGGCTCACCGAGACTTTCGGCGTGCGCTGCACGCCAACCGCCGATGCTGCCGCGCTCAACTGCGAAGTCCTGGTGCTGGCGGTCAAGCCGCAACAGCTCAGGGAGGCGGTGGCGCCGTTCCGCGGCAAGCTCGGCACGCAACTGGTGGTAAGCATCGCCGCCGGACTGCGCATGGCGGATATCTCGCGCTGGCTGGGCGGCTACAACAAGCTGGTGCGCACCATGCCCAACACGCCGGCCCTGATCGGCGCGGGCGTCACCGGTCTGTGCGCCGATCCGAGCGTGGACCTGGAAGGACGCTCCAACGCCGAAAAAATCCTCAAGGCGGTGGGCAGCACGGTGTGGATCGAGAACGAGGAGCAGATGGACGCCGTCACGGCGGTTTCCGGCAGCGGCCCCGCCTACGTATTCTATTTCCTCGAAGCGATGGAAGCGGCGGCCCGCAATCTCGGCTTCGACCCGCGCTCGGCGCGCCAGCTGACCGTGGAAACTTTCCTCGGCGCCGCGCGTCTGGCCGAGCAAAGCAGCGAGTCGCTGTCGACCTTGCGTGAGCGCGTCACCTCCAAGGGTGGCACCACCGAAGCGGCGCTCTTGTCATTCAATGCCCACGGCATTGCCGCGGCCATCGAACACGGCATCGTCGCCGCCGAGGCGCGCGGACGCGAACTCGGTGACATCCTCGGCAAAGACTGATGCTTGCGCAGATCATCCTCTTCGTTCTGGACACGGTCTGCGGCTTCCTGACGCTGGCACTGCTGGTGCGCTTCGCCATGCAATGGACGCGCGCTCCGTTCCGCAACCCGCTCGGGCAATTCATCGTCGCCGTGACCGACTGGATGGTGCGTCCCGTGCGCCGGTTCGTTCCCGGTCTGTTCGGCGTCGATATGGCCAGCCTGCTGCTGGCGTGGCTTTGGCAAGTGGTGTTTCAGGGTGTTGCGCTCGGCTTCACCGGGGTGCTGTCCGCCGTATCGCCAGCGCCGACTCTCGTGGTCGCCCTGCTGGCGCTGCTGGAGGTGGCGAAGATCAGCCTGTATCTGGTGATGGGCGCCGTACTGGTGTCGGCGGTATTTTCGTGGGTGAACCCCCGCGCGCCGCTGGCCGAGGTGTTCAACACCATGACGCGCCCCTTGCTGAAACCGTTTCGCCGCATCATTCCGCCGGTGGGTGGCGTCGATCTGTCGCCACTGGCGCTGTTGCTGGTACTGCAGATAGCGCTGTTCGTGGTCGCCGGGCTGCGCAACAGCGTGCTGCCAATGATATTGCTGCAATGACCTGGCTGGTCGCCGACG
>JAIOPW010000075.1 GCA_021413665.1 Rhodocyclales bacterium
CCGCAATCCGCGGGGCTGGCTTTTTTATTGCCCTTTGGCATTGCCAGCGGACTGCATTGACAAGTTCAGGGCATAAGACAAGAATTCGCCGGCTGATTTACCATTTGATTGTCCCCGACCTGAACGGAGCCTCATCATGAACTTCACCGAAAAGTCCCTCTCGCTTGCCGTCGTTGCCGCAATCGCCCTGATGGGATGCGGCAAGGAAGAACCGCCCCCGCCGCCCCCGCCGCCGCCACCCCCGCCGCCGCTGGTGATAAAGATCGGCAGCGTTGCACCGCTCACCGGTGGCATCGCGCACCTGGGCAAGGACAACGAAAATGGCGCCCGCCTCGCTGTCGATGAAGCCAATGCCTCTGGCGTCAGCTTCGGCGGCAGGAAGGTCAAGTTCGAGCTGCTGTCGGAAGACGACCAGGAAGACCCGAAGGTAGGCAACACCGTGGCACAAAAACTGGTCGACGCCAAGGTTGCCGGCATTGTCGGCCACCTCAATTCCGGCACCACGATTCCCGCCTCGGCCATCTACAACCAGGCCGGCCTGCCGATGATCTCGGGTTCCGCCACCAATCCGGCGCTGACCGAGCAGGGCTTCAAGGGCGTGTTCCGCGTCGTCGGCCGTGACGACCAGCAGGGTCCGGCGGTTGCCAGTTACCTCGCCGGCCAGAACAAGCCCAGGCTCGTCGCCGTCATCGATGACGCGACTGCCTACGGCGAAGGTCTCGCCAACGAAGTCGAGAAGACCCTCAAGGCCGCCGGCGTCAAGGTGCTGCCGCGCGAGAAGGGGACCAACAAGACCGTCGACTGGAAGGCCGTGCTGACCAAGATCAAGGGCAAGAAGCCCGATGCAGTGTTCTATGGCGGCATGGATGCCACCGGCGGCCCCCTGATCAAGCAGGCGCGCGAACTGAAGATGACCGCCGTGTTCGCGTTTGGCGACGGCGCGTGTACGGACAAGATGGCAGAACTCGCCGGACCCGCCGCCGAAGGACTGCTCTGCTCGCAGGCCGGGATCCCGGTGCAGGCCGCGGGCAAGAAGTTCCTCGACGCCTACAAGGCCAAGTTCAAGGTCGATCCCATCCTCTACTCTCCTTTCACCTACGATGCGGCGAATCTGCTGATCGCCGCGATGAAGAAAGTCGGCTCCAGAGATCCGGCGAAATACCTGCCGGCGCTGGCCGCCAGCGATTACAACGGTGCCAGCGGCAACATCCAGTTCGATGAGAAGGGCGATCGCAAGGATGCCGAGATGACGATCTTCACCCTGAAGGAAGGCAAGATCACGCCGGTC
>JAIOPW010000076.1 GCA_021413665.1 Rhodocyclales bacterium
CGTCGGCCCAAAGCGTGCCGGGAGCGAGGCCATGGTCGGCGTCGCCGAGCGCTTCGTCATAGACCCAGCCGCACACTATGCATTGCCACTTCTTCATCGCCACTCCTCACATCCCGCAAAAGCCTCGCATGCTACCGCAAGTGGCGGGGCGGGATTCAGCTCTGATGAAGCTCCTGCGTAGCAGGGCGGGCCAGCAAGAAACGCTGGCCTCGCCGCTACGGATTGAGGAAGGTCGGTCTCAGACCCTGCCAGGCCAGGCGAGGCCATTCCAGCGCATCGAGCATGTTCTTGACCCTCAGGCCGAGTTCCGTGTCGCCCTCGATGCTCAGGCTGCGGTTGAAGAACAGCGTGTCCGGGTCCTCCTGGCGGCTCACCATTTGCAGGAAGGCCGACAGGCATGCGGTGAATTGCAGGTCGGGTTCGCCGGGCGAAACGAAGACGGGGCGGAAGGCACCCTGGCTGTAGCTGAATTCAGCGACCATGCCGGTGTCGAGCACGGTGACGCGGAAGCGCTTGCCTTCCAGTTCCTGCAGGCTCTCCTCGGGCAGCACGCCCAGCTTGCGCGCCGCATTCAGCGCCAGCGCCAGGTTGATCGAATGCGGCCACTGCGGCAGGCGCGCACCGAGGCGGGCGACCAGCGGCGGCAGCTTGAAGGCGGGGATGGTCGGGATGTTCAGTGCGTTTGCCATCGGAATTCCTCTGCATCTGTGTCAGGCAACCTGGTGCGCCGTACCGGCGCGGCCGAACCAGAAGCCGTTGACCAGGCCGGACGGCGCCCAGATTTCCTCGTCCGCGGCCGGTTCGCCCTGGCGTGCGCGGGCGAAGGCGTCGACAATGTCGAAAGTATGCGCCGACTGTGGGCTGATGCGCACGGCGTCGATACCCTGCGCCATCAAATCCGGCATCTGCGCCAGCAGGCTGTTGGTCTGCGCCGACATGGTCTGGATCCCGTTCAGGGTCAGGAAGGCCTGCGCCTCGCGGGTGTTGACCAGCATGCCGTCCGGATGGTCGAGGCACTTGAACTGGCAGTCGTCCTTGTTCAGGCCGTAGTGCCGCGCCGTGAAGCAGCGTGCGGAGAAGGCCAGCGGCAGCTTGCCGAAGGCGAACACCTCGGTCTGCATGCCGGTCGGGCGACTCCGGTGCAGCGTTTCGATCACGCTGCCGGAGACCTCCAGCGGCGGCAGCCAGCGCTGTACACCCTGCTCGGCAAAGAAGGCCAGCGTCTGCTCGTTGTAGATGTTGAGGTGCGGCCCGGCGACGATGCCGAGGCCCTGGTCCTGCGCCATCTTCACTGCGCCGAGGTCGTTGGCCTCGACCAGGCCGCCGGCATCGGCCATCAGCCGGCGCAGGGCCTTGAGGTCGCTTTCCGATTCGAGCAGGGCCTGGGCGGTGAGCACCACTTCCTTGCCGGCTTCGCGCAAGTCCTTGGCCAGGCCGATCCAGTCGGCAGTGCGCAACTGCTGGCGGCGCGAGCAGACCGCCTCGCCGAGGTAGATGCGGTCGATCGCCGGATGTTGGGCCGCGTGGGCGTAGAACTCCATGACCTCGGCCTTGGGCCAGAAGAACAGCAGGGGGCCGAGCGTGATCTGCATCAGCGCCATGGCCTGTTGTAGGCGCCGAGCGTAATTTGGGACCCCTCGGCCACCTTGCCCAGTTCCGCGGCCCATGCGGGCTTCACTGTGAACTTGTCCGGCGCGGCGCAGGCGGCATCGAGCGCCTGGCGCAGGTTGCGGGTGACTTGGGCGACATAGGTCGGGCTGCGCTGACGGCCTTCGACCTTGATCGCGGCGACGCCGATCCTGATGATCTCCGGCAGCATTTCCAGCACGTTGAGGCTGGCTGGCTCTTCCATG
>JAIOPW010000077.1 GCA_021413665.1 Rhodocyclales bacterium
GCCTTCCATCACTTCGGATTTGACCGACAGCAGTTTGCTCGTCCCGTCCGCCCGCTTCGCCGACAGCGTCCCCGACAGGTGCGTGATCTGCCCCGCCGTCGCCGCTTGCGCTACCGGCGCACACACCACCCCTACGGCCAAGGCCGCCATCAGAACCCACTTCACTTCGCCTTGCCCCTCACGAGCACTGCGCAACTTGCTTCTTCGATGGTTTCTCATCTTTCTTCCCGTCCTTGCCGTCGTCTGACTTCTTCTTGTCCTTCAGATCCTTGCAGTTGAAAAGGACCATGAGATCATCTGCAAACTACACGGGGCTGCAACGAACACCCGCCCGTCGGTCATTGATAGCCTGAAATTCAGTTGTCCACAAGGGACTAAGTCACACTCGCAGCAAATCGGGTCGCCGGGTCAAAAACCGAATGCCAGACCGAAATGGCCGCGGATGTCGCCCTCAACGGCAATATTGGGTGATCCATTGGGCCAGACTCCGTCCATCACACGTGCGACGTCAAAGCGTACGCTTACGTCTTTTTTGAGGTTGTAGCGCAAGCCGACGCCCACCGAAGCGATATTGACCTTCTGATTGACCGACGGGTTGAGATTAAAGCCGTGGGCGGTGTCAAGGAACACGAGCCACTTAAGATTGCCCGGCAGACCGGCGCTGGCCGCAATGTCCGGAGAATAGGCCTCGAAGTTGGCAAAGTAGCCGCGATCGACCGCCACGGCGCGTTCGAGGAAGCCACGCACGGCGGTCGAACCAGCCACGCCAAGTCGCTCGCCGGCAGGGAGCGCGTTTTCTGCGTACTGACCGCTGGCCGCGACACGCAGCAACCAGTCGCCGCCGATTGCCGTGGCATAGCTGCCGCCAAAGCGCAAGGCAGTGAACTCATCCTTTGTCTTGTAACCCGAAGCCGCCGAGTAACGGTCGGTGCCGCCCGCGGCGGGAGCGACTGGAACGAAGAGGTATTCGCTACCGACAGGGAACAGGTTATGCACCACGCCAATGTTGAAATCGATCGATTCTCCCGGCTTCTGCCACTGTCCGCTATAAGTGGCGGTAACCGGCCGGAAAGTATGCGGAGTACATCCCGCGATGCCGAAGAGCGTTGGAACGCCGGCAATTGAACAGCGGCTGTTCATGTACTTGTAATCGTAGCCAAGCACCAGCTTCGAGGTGTACTCCCCGGCACGCGGGAATATATGGTTGTAGCGGAGCCCGAACACCTCGCCCTTGCCGTTGATCCCCAAACCCCCGCCGAGGGTTGGCGAACTGGCCGGCGTATCTGTGCTGGAATTGCCGTAAATGAAGTCGATGCTGTCGCCCAGCGAATACAGCGGCAGGCGATAGCCAATACTGAAAATATCGACTTTAACGCCGTCCCCGTCCTGCGTAGGAAGCATGCGATTGCCTAGTATCTTCATGCCACCTGGAGGGTCAACCGCGGTCGTATAGGCCAGTGTCAGCACCTGGTCGCTATTGCCGATGTTGGCGTTCTGGTAGGAAAAGCCCAGCCGATGTTTGCCGCTGGCTTTGGTGCCGGTGTTGTCGAGGGTCACGTAGAAACGCTCGGGGTCTTCTTCCTTGACCTCGACCTTGATATCGACCTTGCCTTCTTCTTCGCTGGTGCCCAGCGTCACTTCGACCTGCTTCGCCGGATTCTCGTTGGAGAGCTGGACGTTTTCGGAAAGCTGGCGCATGTTGGGCGCCTTGCCTTCCTGCAGTTGCGGCAGGCCCGCACGGACATTCTCGTTGTTGAAATACTTGTTGCCGGTGATGGTGACCTTGCCCACCACGCCTTCGCTGACCTGAACCTTCACCACGCCGGAAGTCAGTTCCTGCTCGGGCACATAGACCTGCACGGTGCCGTAGCCGAGACGGCGATAATCGCTTTCGAGCGCTTCCAGAGCCTTCTGTACGTCGCCATACACCTTGCGGCGACCGACAAAGGGCGCGACGAGTTCCTGAACGCGTTCCGCCGACAGCAGCGAATTCCCGTCGACCTGAAAACGCACGATGTCGAAACCGGCATCCTGCGCGATCGCGGAATTCACCCATCCGGCCGTAAAGAAGGCGGCAACGGCGAACACCTTGACGGTCGCTCTGGTCATAAGAATAATCCCAATAAAATCATTGTGGTGCGAACATACAGCTAAAGCTGTTTCTCATCATCGCAAAAGTACCAGAATGGAAGTGTATCAGCAACGCCCGCTCACGCAAATACCGCGCCCCCAAGGCGATGCGTTGTTGGTACGCAACGCTCCCGCGAGTTGCTCCCGCCAGCGCCGGCACCGGATCAGGGTCCGGAGCGCGGCCGCGGCCGGTCGCGCGTCACGGCGTGTTCACCACGCGAGGCGGGGCTGCCCAGATGGTCGTCGAGGCGCAGGCGCAGGGTGTCGACCTCGCCCCGCATCATGCCGAAAAAGGCAGCCGGCGTCCGGCCCAACCAGACCCCGGCACCGAGGCCCGCCAGCAGGGCAAAGGCGGCGCTCGCCAACAAGGGTCGCCAGGCCGGCGCACGCTTGTCGGCGGCCGCCTTGTCGTCAGGCGGCGACTGCGCGGATGGTCGTGTCGCCAGAAGCGCAGCCGCTATCTCTTGATGATCGGCGACGGCTTTGTCGGCCCCGGCTTCGGCGGCCGCGCGCGCGGCGCGCGCGCGGTTTGCTTCAAGCTCCGCCTCCAGTCGCTCGGCGGCCGCGCGTGCCGCTTCGGTTTCCTGGTCGGCGCGACGCCGCGCTTCCCGCGCTTCTTCGTTTTCCGCCGCGACACGTGAAAGCGCCGCGGCTTCGGCCGCCTGTTCGGCGCGAAGCTTCTGGTTTGCGAGATCGGCCGCCCGTCGCTCGGCTTCGACCCGCTCGCGGGCCAGGCGAGCTAGATCCTGTTCCTTGTTGGCTCGGGCGGTAGCCGCGCTTGCCAGTTCGGCGGCGGCAAACTCGCGGCGCTGGGCATCCGCCAGCGCGCGCTGCTCGGCGTCGATTCGCGTACGCAAAGCGACTTCGGCAAGACGCTCGACATGTGCCTGCTGGGCGGCGGCGGCCTCGGCCGCCGACTCGGCGGCCGCACGGCTCAGCGCCTGCTCCGCGGCAAGCCCGTCGGCGTGCAGGCGTCGTTGTGCGGCTGCGGTGTGCGCCATGGCAAGCGACGAGCGCGACGCGGCAGCGGCGCGACCGCGCTCGTCGGCTGCGGCACGGGCCAGCGCATCCGCCTCGGCGACGCGCTCGGCGTCCGTCGCATTGGCCACCGTGGCAGCGGCATTTGCGACGCCTTGCCGGCGCTGCTGCTCAACCTCCATCAATCCCGTCAAGATTTTGCTCAAGCCCGTGCTCCCGATGCCGGACAGGTTCCCGGACGCATGAGCCTAACCCAGACGCGGTACGGGCCGAAGGTAGAATAGGGCGATGGAAATATCTCAAACCCGCAACCAAACCCTGCTGGTTCTGACCAACCTGCCCGACGACGCCAGCGCGCAAGCCCTCGCCACGGCGCTGGTAAGCGAACGGCTGGCGGCATGCGTGAACATTCTGGCACCCTGCCTTTCGACCTACCGCTGGCAGAACGCGATCGAAAACGCGCAGGAAGTTCCCTTGTTGATAAAGACCACGGCAGCGCGTTACCCGGCGCTGGAATCGGCCATCCGCGCCAGCCACCCCTATGAACTTCCAGAGATCATCGCTGTCCCAATCGCTCGCGGCCTGCCGGATTATCTGGCATGGCTGGTCACCGAAACTCGCGCCGAAGCCAGCGCCGAAACCCTTGCCGAACACCCTGACGGGGACCACACCCGATGCTGATCCGCTTTTTCTTTCTGCTGTTGCTGGCGCTGACGGGCACTGCCCGCGCCGAAGAACCGCTGCCACCCGAAGAAGCGTTCCGTTTCTCGGCCCGTGCGATCGACGCCAAAACCATCGAGGCGCGCTGGCAGATCACCGACGGTTACTACATGTACCGCGACAAGTTCAAGTTCGTGCTGGAGGGCGGCACCCTGGGTACGCCGAAACTGCCGCCTGGCAAGGTGAAGGAAGACGAGAATTTCGGCAGGGTCGAGACGTACCGCAAGGACGTGAAGATCCTGTTGCCGGTCGAAGCCGCCGGGACGGTTACGCTGAAGGCGGTGTCGCAGGGCTGCTGGGACGGTGGCATCTGCTATCCGCCGATCAACCAGGAAGCGAAGCTGGATCTGGCCGCAACCGGCGGGTCCGCGGCACCTGGGGTCGCGCCAGGCGCCGTCCCGCCAGCGCCGACTCTCTCTGAACAACGCTCCGCCGCCCCGGCCGATGAAAGCTCGCGCATCGCCGGCCTGTTCAAGGGTGACAACCTGGCGCTGGTATTGGTGAGCTTTTTCGGTTTTGGTCTGTTGCTTTCTCTCACACCCTGCGTCTTCCCCATGATTCCGATCCTTTCCGGCATCATCGTCAATCATGGCCACGCGGTGAGCCACCTGCGCTCTTTCGTGCTGTCTCTGGCCTATGTGCTGGGCATGGCCGTCACCTATGCCGCCGTGGGCGTCGCCGCCGGGCTCTCGGGCACGCTGCTCTCGGCTGCGCTGCAGAATGCATGGGTGCTGGGCAGCTTCGCGCTGGTCTTCGTCGTGCTGTCATTCTCGATGTTCGGTTTCTACGAACTGCAACTGCCCGCCGCGCTACAGAGCCGCGTTTCAGACACCGCCAACCGACAGGGGGGCTCGCTGCCGGCCATTGTCCTGATGGGTGCGCTTTCGGCCCTGATCGTTGGTCCCTGCGTCGCCGCGCCGTTGGCCGGCGCGCTGCTCTACATCGCGCAAACCGGAAATGCCGTACTCGGCGGATCGGCGCTGTTCGTCATGGCACTTGGCATGGGTGTGCCGCTGCTGCTGGTCGGTGCCTTCTCGCGCTCGCTGCTGCCCAAGTCCGGACCGTGGATGGAAGGCGTCAAGAAGTTCTTCGGTGTCCTCATGCTGGCCACCGCGTTGTGGCTGGTGTCGCCTGTCATTCCCCTGTGGGTGCAGATGCTCGGCTGGGCGCTGCTGATGGTGGTGCCGTCGATCTACCTGCATGCACTCGACCCCCTGCCGCAGCATGCCCACGGCTGGCAGCGTCTCGGCAAGGGTCTCGGCGTCCTGCTGCTGCTGGGCGGCGGGGCGATGCTGATGGGCGTGCTGGGCGGCGCCAAGGATCCGCTGCAACCACTCGGTTTCCTGCGCGGCGGCATGGCCGCCGAAGCGCATGGGCCGGCTTTCGAGCGCGTCGCAACGGTTGAACAACTGGATGCACGACTTGCTGCGGCGGCGGCGGCCGGCAAACCGGTGATGCTGGACTTTTATGCCGACTGGTGCGTGAGCTGCAAGGAAATGGAACGCTTCACCTTCGCCGACCCCAAAGTCGCCGCGCGCATGAATCAACTGCTGCTGCTGCAGGCCGACGTCACCGCCAACAGCGAAGCCGACAAGGCGTTGTTGAAGCGCTTCGGCCTGTTCGGTCCGCCGGGTATCATCTTTTTCGACGCCAAAGGCAAGGAACTCCTCGATCTGCGCGTCGTCGGCTTTCAGCCGGTGGACAAGTTCCTGCCCACCCTTGAGCGCGCCGCGCGCTAAACCCTTTCTTTCGGAGTCTCCATGTTCACCGGCATCATTACCGCCACCGGGAAAATCAGTCATGTCCAGCCGCTCGAAAAGGGTTTGCGGCTCACCGTCGAAGCCCCCGGACTCCGACTCGCCGATGTGGCGCTGGGAGATTCGATCGCCCACGGCGGCGTCTGCCTGACCGTGATTGCCAAGAAGAAGAACAGCTACCAAGTCGATGTCTCGCGCGAGACGCTGGACTGCACAATCGGCCTCGACGCCGCGGGTGGCGAGGTTAATCTGGAGAAGGCGATGCGCCTCTCCGATTTCATCGGCGGCCATCTGGTCTCCGGCCATGTCGATGGCGTTGGCGAAGTGGAGAAGTTCGAGCCGGTCGGCGAATCGCATGAACTGGTAATCAAGGCGCCGAGGAAGCTTGCGAAGTACATTGCGCGCAAGGGCTCGATCGTTGTCGATGGCGTTTCGCTCACCACCAATCGCGTCAAGGGCCGGCGCTTCTCGATCAACCTGATTCCGCATACCGTCGAGGTGACGACCCTGAAGCGCCTGCATCCCGGTGCCAGGGTCAATCTCGAAATCGACCTGATCGCACGTTACGTCGAACGCATGCTGACGGCCGGCGCGGCAGCGTAAAATGCGCGCCTTCCCAAGTTTGGTACATCAGCCATGAGCATCAGCCCTGTTCTCGATATCGTCGCCGACATGCGCGCCGGCCGCATGGTGATCCTGGTCGACGAGGAGGATCGCGAAAATGAAGGCGACCTCGTGCTCGCCGCTGAACACGTCACGCCGGAAGCCATCAATTTCATGGCCAAGTGGGGACGCGGACTGATCTGCCTGACGCTGACCGAAGCCCGCTGCCGCCAGCTCGACCTGCCCCTGATGGTGCGCAACAACAAGGCGCAGCACGGCACCGCCTTCACCGTCTCGATCGAGGCCGCCGAGGGCGTCACCACCGGCATCTCGGCGCAGGATCGCTCGCGTACGGTGCAGGCCGCCGTGGCGAAGAACGCCACCGCTGCCGACATCGTCCAGCCCGGCCACATCTTTCCGCTGATGGCGCAAAACGGCGGCGTGCTGGTGCGCGCCGGCCACACCGAAGCCGGCTGCGACTTTGCCCAATTGGCTGGCTGCACGCCGGCTGCGGTGATCTGCGAGATCCTCAAGGAAGACGGCACCATGGCGCGCCTGCCGGATCTGCTGGAGTTCGCCGCCGAGCACAAGCTGAAGATCGGCACCATTCGCGACCTGATCCAGCACCGCTCGGAAACCGAGAAGCTGATCGAATGCGTCGCCGACAAAATGGTCGACTGCGCGCAAGGCGGCTTCCGCCTGCGCGCGTTTGCCGATCGCAGCAGCGGCGACGTGCACTTGGCCCTGTCCCGCGGCGAAATCACCACCGCGGAAGAGACGCTGGTTCGTGTGCATGAAGCCGTCTGTGTTCTCGACTTCCTTGACCACGGCAGTCGCGGCCACACCTACAGTGTCGACTTCGCCCTGCGCAAGATTGCCGAAGAAGGACGCGGCGTGCTGGTGCTGCTGCATCGCGCCGAAACCGGCAATGCCCTGCTGGCAGCGCTCAAGAGTGAGCGCACGGAGCGGCCGGCCTACACGTGGGATCCGCGCATCTATGGCATCGGTGCGCAGATCCTGCGCGAAGTCGGCGTTGGCCGGATGCGACTGATGTCCAGTCCGCGAAAAATGCCGAGCATGGCTGGCTTCGGACTGGAAATCACCGGCTATTTCACCCCGACAGGAGAGAAGACGGCATGAGCATCCGCGAACTGGAACCCAACCTGATCGGAAAATCACTGCGAATCGGAGTTGCGCAAAGCCGTTTCAACGAGGATATCGGTGAAGGCCTGCGCTCGGGCTGCCTGACCGAGTTGGCACGCCTCGGCGTGGCCGACGCCGACGTCACCTTCACCACGGTACCCGGCGCTCTGGAACTGCCCTTGGCGCTGCAAGCCATGGCGCAAAGCGGTCGCTTCGATGCGCTGGTCGCGCTGGGTGCGGTGATTCGCGGCGAGACCTACCATTTCGAGATCGTTTCCAATGAATCGGCGCGCGGCATCACCGACGTGCAACTGAATACCGGACTTCCGATCGCCAACGCGGTGCTGACCACCGAAAGCGACGACCAGGCGCTGGTGCGCATGGTGCAAAAAGGGGCCGAGGCGGCACTGGCGGCCATCGAAATGGCCAACCTGCTGAAGGCCGTCAAGCTGACAGGCAACAAATGAGCAGCAAATCGCCACGGCGGCGCGCCCGCGAGTTCGTCATCCAGGGCCTCTACCAGTGGCAGGTCGGCGATCAGGACGAGGCGGCCATCCAGGTCCAGGCGGAAGGCGTTGCCGGCTTCGACAAGGCCGACAACGAGCTCTACGTCACCTTGCTCGGGGAGGCGCGACAAAACGTCGAAACGCTGAAGCTCGACCTTGGACCGCATATCGACCGCGCCTGGGATGAAGTCTCGCCGATCGAGCGTTGCATCCTGTTGCTGGGCGCCTGCGAACTCAAGCTGCATCCGGAAACACCCTACCGCGTGATCATCAACGAAGCCATCGAGCTGGCCAAGACCTACGGTGGCACCGACGGCCACAAGTTCGTCAACGGCGTGCTGGACAAGCTGGCCGCCGTGCAGCGGGCAACGGAGATACGAAAGCCCTGATTCCGTGCCCTCGGAATTCGAACTCATCGCTCGTTACTTCACGCGTGCCACCTCGCACACGCTGCTCGGCGTCGGCGACGACGGCGCGCTGATCACCCCGACGCCCGGCCAGGAACTGGTGATCTCGACCGACCTGCTGGTCGAGGGCACGCATTTCCTGGCTGACGCCGACCCCGAAGACCTCGGCTGGAAGACCTTGGCCGTGAATGTTTCCGACCTCGCCGCGATGGGCGCCCGGCCACGCTGGGCCACCCTGGCCGCCGTATTCCCGGCGCCGACTCCTGAATGGATCGAAGCCTTCGCTCGCGGTTTCTTCGCCTGTGCCGACGAATGCGGCGTCGACCTCGTCGGTGGCGACACCACGCGCGGGCCGCGCGCATTCTGCGTCACGGTTTTCGGTGAGCTTCCCGCCGGAACCGCACTACGCCGCGACGGTGCGAAGGCCGGCGATTCGATCTGGGTTTCCGGCCGGCCCGGGGGCGCTGCGCTGGGGCTGGCGCATCTTCAGGGCCGTACGGTCCTGGCCGGGCCGCTACGCGGGGACTGCCTCGCTGCACTGCACCGACCGCAGCCTCGCGTAGAACTGGGACTGGCCTTGCGCGGCATGGCCAATTCGGCGATCGACGTGTCCGACGGCCTGCTGGCCGACCTCGGTCACATCCTCGATCAATCCGGCGTCGCCGCCCGACTGAAGATTCCGGGTTTGCCCGCCGCCGGCCTGGAACGCAACTGCCTGCTGGCGGGCGGCGACGACTACGAACTGGCCTTCACCACTGCGAACTCCAAGGACGGAGACATCACGGCTCTGTCCGTCCGACTCGGGTTGCCACTGACCCGGATTGGCGAAATCGTTGCCGGACCGCCCCGCGAACTTGTCCTGTGCGACGATGACGGCGCCGTCATCACTCCCGCCCGCCGCGGCTACGACCATTTTGCCTAGCATGGCCAAACTGCCCCCGCCCCCGCTGAAATTCCTGCTCCACCACCCCGCACACTTCATCGCCTGCGGCATGGGCAGCGGACTGTCGCGCTTCGCCCCGGGAACCGCCGGCACCGCCTTCGCCTGGCTCACCTTCCCGCTGCTGCGGATGTATCTCGACAGCGACATTGGATTGGCGATCTTCCTGCTGCTGGCCTTCGTCGTTGGCGTTGCCGCCTGCCAGATCACCGGCCGCGCGCTGGGCGTGGTTGATCATGGCGCCATCGTCTGGGATGAGATCGTGCCCTTCTGGGGCGTACTGATGTTTACGCCACCGGAACTCCTCTGGCAACTGGCGGCCTTTCTCTGGTTCCGCTTCTACGACATCGTCAAGCCGCAGCCGGCGAAGTTCTTCGACACGCAAATCAAGAACGGCTTTGGGGTGATGATGGATGACGTCATCGCCGCCGGCTACACGGTACTGACGATCGCGCTGTTCAAGGCCTTCCTGCCCTTCTGATGGACGCCGACCTCGTCGCCTTGTCGGAATCCGTCGGCTCGGCGTGTCAACAGCGCCGACTCCTGCTCGCGACCGCCGAATCATGTACTGGCGGCTGGGCCGCACAAGTAATCACTCACACCGCAGGTAGCTCGACCTGGTTCGAGCGCGGCTTCGTCACTTACAGCAATGAAGCCAAGCTTGACTTGCTGGGCGTGGCGCCCGGAACCCTCGAACAATTCGGCGCGGTGAGCCCTGAAACGGCAGCCGCCATGGCCGAAGGTGCGCTGAGAAACTCCAACGCAATGATTTCACTGGCTATTACCGGGATCGCCGGACCCTCGGGTGGCTCACTTGGTAAGCCAGTGGGCACCGTATGCTTTGCCTGGTGTCGAGTCAGCCAAATAGCCAATACGGAAACCAGAGTCTTTGCCGGCGACCGTGAGGCAGTCCGCCGTCAGGCGGTGATTTACGCCCTGCAGGGCCTGCTGCTGCGGCTCGACACGTGACCAGTCCGGAGCGCGCAAAAACTGTGCCATCCATGCCATAATCGAATCAACTTTTGAAGGATGCAATTAATGGACGACAACAAGAGCAAGGCACTGCAGGCCGCCCTGGCCCAGATCGAAAAGCAGTTCGGCAAGGGCTCGATCATGAAAATGGGCGAAGGCCTCGCCATCGACGACATTCAGACCGTTTCGACCGGCTCGCTCGGGCTTGATATCGCCCTGGGCATCGGTGGCCTGCCGCGCGGCCGCGTGGTCGAGGTCTATGGACCGGAGTCTTCCGGCAAGACCACGCTGTGCCTGCACATCGTGGCCGAGATCCAAAAAGCCGGCGGCGTGGCGGCCTACATCGACGCCGAGAACGCGCTCGACCCAGGGTATGCGGCAAAACTCGGCGTTAACGTGCCTGAC
>JAIOPW010000078.1 GCA_021413665.1 Rhodocyclales bacterium
CTCGGTTTCGCCACTTTTGCCGCGCAAAGCCAGCTCGAAGGCAAGGCCCTTGAAATATTCCAGGTGGGCATGGTGCTGTTCGCCGCGGGCCTGATCCTGCAAATGGTGCTCTGGATGCGCCGCCACGGCCGGCACATGAAGCGCGAACTGGAAGCGCAGGCCGGCCGTGCATCCGGCACCCTCGGTACCCTCGGCATCGCCACCGTGGCGGCGCTGGCGGTGGCGCGCGAAGGCGCCGAAACCGTGGTCTTCCTCTACGGCATGGGCCTCGAGCGCGGCGGAGCCGATCTGCTCGCCGTACTGGGCGCCGCGGCGGCCGGACTTGCGCTGGCGGCAGTCACCGGCTGGCTGGTGACGCGCGGCGCGCGCTTCCTCAGCTACCGCGTACTGTTCGGCGCCAGCGAAATACTGCTGCTGCTGATCGCCGGCTCGCTGCTGGGCGCCGGCATCGACCGCATGATCGGTTTCGACTGGCTGCCACCGCTGTTCGATCCGGTATGGGACAGTTCGGCACTGCTCGACGACGGCGGCGGCGCCGGCCGCCTGCTGGCGGATTTCGCCGGCTACCGGGCGCGGCCCTCGGCCAGCCTGCTGATCGCCTACGCCGTGTTCTGGACCTACGCGCTGTGGCGCCTCGACCACGATTCCAAATCCGTCGCCCGTTGACACCATGGAACAAGCGCACATCTTGAAGTTCGTGCCGCGGGCGACAAGCGCCGGACGACCCCGCCTTGCCCGCCTCGGCGACTGGATGGCGCGGCACCGGCGCAGCATCCTCGCCGTGCAATGGATCATCGTCGTCTTCTACATCGTGCTGGTCGCGCTACCCGCCTTCCTGCCCAACCCCCTGCCGGAATCCCGACTGTTCTCCGGCGACTACGGCGCCAGTTCCTTCATCGACCCCAACCTATGCCTTGCATCCGGCGAGCCGATGCTCCAGGACAAGACGCCGACCCTGACGCCCTGGCACGACAAGCTCGTGCTCCTGGCCCAGTTCGCCTTCTGGGGCGTCTGGTGGCCCTTCGTCATCCTGTCGACCATGCTGATGGGCCGCGTCTGGTGTGGCGTGCTCTGCCCCGAAGGCGCATTGACCGAATTCGTCAGCCGGCATGGTCGCGGCGGACGCATTCCACGCTGGGTGCGCTGGAGCGGCTGGCCGCTGGTGGCCTTCGCCCTGACCACGATATACGGCCAGTTGATCAGCGTCTACGAATACCCAAAGGCCGTACTGCTGATACTCGGCGGCTCCACCGTCGCGGCGATGGTTGCCGGCTACCTGTGGGGCAAGGGCAAGCGTGTCTGGTGCCGCTACCTGTGCCCCGTCTCGGGCGTGTTCGCCCTGCTGGCGCGGCTGGCGCCGTTCGCGTTTCGCGTCGACCGCGATGCCGCCGCGCTCGCCCAACGCGGAAATCCTCGGCGGTCAGCCGCCGGCCGCGAACGAAGCCCTGCTGCTGATCTTCGGCATGCTCGGCGTGGCGGTCGGCGCCTTCCAATGGACCGTCAATCCCTGGTTCGTGCGCGGCAAGCAAGGCGCCGCCGAATGGCTGGTTAGCCACGACATCCTCTGGCCGCTGGCCGACAGCCCAGCGTGGTGGCTGCTGACCTCCTACCCGGAGGCCAACGACGTATTCACATGGCTCGACGGCATCGCCATCCTGGCCTACATCGGCGGCGTTACCCTCGTCCTCGGCGGTTTCATATTCCTTGCCGTGCGGGCCGCCGCGCGACTGGCGGGCATCGACTGGCGGCGGCTGGCGCTGGGCCTCGTGCCGCTGGCCGGCATCGGGCTGTTTCTCGGCCTGTCGATGATGACCGTCAGCCACCTCCGCGCGGAAGGCATTGCGCCGGGCTGGCTACCCGCGCTGCGCGCCGTCCTGCTCACGATCGGCGTGGTGTGGTCGGCCTGGCTGGGCTGGCAACTGCTGAACGCTCCGGCGAGCAACCCAACGCCCGGCCGCATCGGCGGCGGCGTCGGCACGCCGGCCGTGCGCGCCGTCGCCGGCCTGGTCTGGCTGCTGCCATTGGTCGCGATCGGCGCCGTCTGGTCGCTGGTCTTCTTCACCTGATCGCCGGAGCGCACATCGCCCGCTGATTCCCCGCCCATTTTTTCAGCCAGCCACCCGGCGCCCATGCGGCTCCAAGGCAGCCAGCCAATCATCCCCTGGAGACTGCCTCGCATGAACATCAAGCATTCGTTCGTCACCGAATACGCCAGCGAACAAACACCGGCGCGCACCGTCGCCGGCGTCTTCGCGCATCTCGCCACCCATATGTCCACCGGCTGCCCGCGCGCCGCCTGGCTTGCCGCAATGCTGCTGGAACGCGTCGCGGCCGACCCGGACGCCGACAGCCATCTGCGCAATCATGCACGCGAGCTGGTCGAGATCCTCGAACGCGAAACGCGGACACCGCCCGCCATTCAGGTAGTGATGCCGCGACGCGGCACGACACGGCACGCCACCCTTTGACGAAATCGCCGTATCGCCACCGCCAAAGATCCATGAACGTCCTCTTGCCCCACACCGCGCCGAACCGCTTGTCGCCCGCCGGACTCGGCATGGTCGTCTTGCTGCACGCGCTGGTCCTCTGGGGTCTGCTGCGGATGAACGTGATCACCCTGCCGGCTTCGCTGTCGGTGCTCACCGTCAGCCTGCTGCCGCCGGCGGAAGTCACCAAGCCGAATCCGGCAATCGTGCCGCCGAAACCCAGGCCCGTGGAACGGCGGCCGACGCCGCTGCCGCAACCGACCCAACTCGCCGTCGCCGCGGACTCGCCGGCACCGACGCCGATCGCCGTGGCGCAGGCGCCGACTCCTGTCGCACCCCCGGTCGCCGCAGCGCCGGCGCCTGCGCAAACCCAGCCACGCTTCGACGCCGACTACCTCGACAACCCCAAGCCGCCCTATCCGTCCATCTCGCGCCGCATGGGCGAACAGGGCCGCGTCGTGCTGCGCGTGCGCGTCGATGCGCAGGGGCTGCCGATCGACGTCCAGCTCCATGCCTCAAGCGGCTCCGAACGCCTCGACGCCTCCGCGCTGCAAACCGTGCGCCGCTGGAAATTCATTCCGGCACGACTCGGCAACGATGCCGTCGCCGCCACCGTGCTTGTCCCGATTGCCTTCTCACTGAAAGAATGACCATGGAAAACCCTCTCGGCTTCGGCCACTTCCTCGCCAATGCCGACGGCATCGCGCGCTTCATCCTCGTCCTGATGCTGATCATGTCGGTCGGCACCTGGTACCTGATCGCCACCAAGGGCATCCAGTCGATCCGCTCGCAGCGCCGCAGCGCCGCCTTCCTCAAGGCCTTCTGGGCCGCCGACAGCCTCGACGCCGTGGCCCGCCACCTGCGCCAGAGCGGCGTCACCGAGCCCTTCTCGCACCTCGTGCATCACGGCTTCACCGCCGTCGAGCAGCACCGCTTCGGGCGCGACGGACACAAGGGGCGTGGCCTGGTGGATGCCGGCACACCCGACGAATTCCTCACCCGCGCCCTGAAGCGCGCCATCAACCAGGACAAGTCGCGCCTCGAATACGGCCAGACCTTCCTCGCCACCGTCGCATCGAGCGCCCCCTTCGTCGGCCTGTTCGGCACCGTCTGGGGCATCTACCATGCCCTGATGGCGATCGGCATGAGTGGCCAGGGCACGCTGGACAAGGTCGCCGGCCCGGTCGGCGAGGCCCTGATCATGACCGCCATCGGCCTCGCCGTGGCGATCCCGGCCGCCGTGGCCTACAACGCCTTCGCCCGCGCCAATCGCAACACCCTGGCCGAGCTGAGCTCCTTCGCCCACGACGTGTTCACCTTCCTCGCCACCGGCCTCAAGAACGCGCCGCAGCACAGCGACGTCGCCGCCACCTCGGATCGCATCATCGCCCGCGCAGAAGCCGGCAAACCCGCGCGCGAGCTCCTGAGGAGCGCGTCGTGAGCTTTGCCTCCCTCAACGACGATGACGGCAACGAAGCGCTGGCCGAAATCAACATGATCCCGCTGATCGACGTCATGCTGGTGCTGCTGGTGATCTTCATCGTCACCGCGCCGCTCCTGACCCATGCGGTCAAGGTCGATCTGCCCAAGGCCAGTTCCGCGCCCAACCTGACCAAGCCCGACAACGTGCAGGTCGCCATCGACGGCGCCGGCCAGGTGTATTGGAACGGCGAGATCGTCGCCGCCGCCGCCCTCGACCAAAGATTGCGCGCCGCCGCCTCGGTGTCGCCGCAGCCGGAACTGCACTTGCGCGCCGAGCGCACAACACCCTATGAAAAGGTCGCCGACGTCATGTCGGCCGCCGCCCGCCAAGGGCTCACCCGTATTGGTTTTGTTACCGAACCGAAAGCGCACTAGACGCCAATTTTTACCACCCCATCATTCAGCCAGCCAGCCCGTCCTCATGCCAGCCAGCCAGAACACTGCCCACGAGGACACACATGAATCCGAAAACCACGCGATGCCTGCTGTCGCACACACTGCTGCTGCTTGGCGCCACCTCGCTGCCCACCCTGGCCCAGGAAGCCGCAAAAGAGTTGCCCACCGTCAGCGTCCAGGCCGACGCCGACAAACCCGACGGCTACCGCGCCACCACCACCCGCGTCGGCAAGGTGCTGCAGGACCCGCATGACATTCCGCAAGCCGTCACCACCATCACCAACACCCTGATGGAGGAACAGCAGGTCGGCAGCCTCAAGGAGGCCCTGCGCAATGTCTCCGGACTCAGCTTCAACGCCGCCGAGGGTGGCCGTTCCGGCGACAACATGAACCTGCGCGGCTTCTACACCTTCGGCGACATGTATCTCGATGGCATTCGCGACACGGCGCAATACAACCGCGAAACCTTCAACTACGAGCAGATCGACGTGCTGCGCGGCGCCGGCGCCATGCTCTTCGGCCGCGGCCAGGCCGGCGGCGTGATCAACCAGGTGAGCAAGACGCCGCTGCGCATCGAGCAGTACAAGCTGACCGGCAGCGTCGGCGACTACGGCTACCGCGAAGTCACGGCCGACATCAACAAGCCGATCGATGGCAGCACGGCGCTGCGCATCAACGCCATGCAGCGCGACGAGGGCAGTTGGCGATCCAACCCCGCTTCCGGCAGCGAACCCGAGATTCACCGCAAGGGCCTGGCCTTCAGCCTGGGCCTCAACCTGCGCACGGACAACCAGTTCTGGTTCAACCACTACATCCTCGGCACCAACGACAACCCGGACTACGGCATCTCCTTCGACGGCGCCACCAAGCGGCCGGGTACCAGCTCCCGCTTTTCGCCGGATACCTTCTGGGGCGCCGACCGTAACTTCGACAAGAGCGACACGCGCATCACGACACTGGTTCACGAGTACCGCATCTCGGCCGACAGCCAGTTGCGCACGCAGTTGCGCAGTGCCGATTACGAACGCAGCTATTGGGCGCGCACACCGAGCCTGACGGTCGCGCCCAAGGCCGACGGCTCGCTTTGCACGGCACCCGCCACCTGCAACGGCGGACCGACGCGCATTTCCGACTACGAGACGGTGACCTTGCAGTCCGACTACAACACGAAGTTCACGGCCGCCGGCATGAAGCACGAACTGCTGGCCGGCTTTGAATACCTGAAGGAGAACAGCTATCGCCACGGCTTGCAGAATCTCGGTGGCACCACCGCCACCAACCCGCCCTGGTACCAGCCCTACATCGCGGCGACCACCGGCACGCCGACCCGCTTCAAGTCCGATTCCTACGCCATCTACGCCCAGGACACGGTCGAATTCATTCCGCAATGGAAGGCCACGCTCGGCCTGCGCCGCGACCTGATGGACGCGCAGTACAGCAGCGCCACCTCGCCCAAGCTGACGTTCGGTGAGAACAGCGTTCGCGCCGCGTTGTCCTTCCATCCCGCTGCGGACACGCATTACTACCTCGGCTGGAGCGACTCCTTCAGCCCCACCGCCGACCTCTACCAACTGACGGTGAGGCCGCAACCGGCCGAACGCAGCGAGGTGGTCGAGCTGGGCGCCAAATGGCTGCTGATGGACGGCGACCTCGCCATCCGCGCCGCGCTGTACCAGGCCACCAAGGACTGGGAGCGCAACGGCGACCTCGAATCGACCGCCGCGATCCTCACCAAAAAGCGTCGCACCAAAGGCTTCGAGCTGGAAATCGCCGGCCGCATCAGCGACAACTGGGAAGTCTTCTCGGGGCTGTCGCTGATGGATGCGCGCATCCTCGAGGTGGCGGAGAACATCAACGCCACCACCGGCGCCATCACTGTCGCCGATGCGCGCTACGTCGGCCAGCCCGCGCGCAACACGCCGCCGTGGACCATCAACCTGTGGTCCACCTACAAGCTGACGCCGCAGTGGAAGGTCGGCGGCGGGCTCGAAGCCAAGGCGCACCGCTACGCCTACAGCCCCACCGGCGCCTTCCCTGTCGTTGCGGGCGGCACCACCTTCGCCGCCAACACCGCGCCGGCCTATGCGCGCTGGGATGCGATGGCGGCCTACGAGGCGAAGGACTGGACCCTGCGCCTCAATATCAAGAACCTGTTCGACCGCCTTTACTGGGACGCGATCTACGACAACGGCGGCTTCGCCACGCCCGGCACGCGGCGCATGGTCAGCCTGACCGGCGAATTCAAATTCTGAGCAGTACGGAGACCCCATGAAGCGTCGTCGATTCCTGCTCGCGGTGGGCGCCCTCGCCGTCCTGCCCCGGCTCGCGCTGGCCGCCGGCGAAGCGCGCCAGGCGGTGCTCGGTGCCGCCTGGCGCGGCCCGAACAAGAGCGATCCCTACTTCGCCGGCGCGCTGGTCGCCGACTGGGAAACCCGCAGGCTCGACATTCGCTACGCCGTCCCGCTGCCGACCCGTCCGCATGGCCTGCTGGCCGAAGCCGACGGCGGGCTGCTGGTGGTCGGCGTGCGCCCCGGCACCTGGCTGTTGCGCTGCGACGGCAGGGGCGAAGTGATGCAACAGCTTAGGGTGGACGAGGAAGGCGCGACCGCCCGACTTAACGGCCATGCCATTGTCGCGACCAAAGGCGACGTGCTCTACACCACTGAAACCGACCTCAAGACAGGCGGCGGCCGGATCGGCGTGCGCGACCGGCAGACCCTGCGCAAGCTGGCCGAATTCGATACCCACGGCATCGACCCGCACCAGTTGCTGCTCGACCACGAAGGTCATCTGATCGTTGCCAACGGCGGCGTGCCGCGCACACCGGCCGACAAGAAATTCGACCTGCAACGCATGGACTCCTCACTGGTCCGGCTCGATGCGGCGAGCGGCAGTCTGCTGCGCCAGTGGCGGCTCGACGACCGGCGCCTCAGCATGCGCCACCTGGCCTGGAGCCGCACGCCGGCCGACGCCGACGCCTGTTTGGGCATCGCCATCCAGGCAGAACACGACGATGCCGCGCTGCGCGCCACCGCGCCGATACTCGCCATCCTCGACGGCGACCGGCTGAGCGTCCCCACCCGCGCCAACGACGGCATCGGCTACGCCGGCGACATCGCGGCCGCCTGGAACGGCGGCTTTGCCCTCTCCAGCAACCAGGCCGGTCTGGCCCAGCTCTGGCATCCCGGCGCACCGGATCAACTGACCTCCCTCGTGAAAATGGAAGAGGCCTATGCCCTCGCCTCCTGGCACGGACCCGGCAAGGGCGGCGGCGTCGTGGTCGCCACCGCTCTCGGTCTGGTGCGCTCGCACCCCACCGCCGGGCCGGTCGCCATCCCCTGGCCCCGGCCGATGGCGCTGGATAACCACTGGGTTTTGCTGAGCGAGGTTTGACCGGCCCGCGCTTCAATCTCTAGAGTCGGCGCTCGCCGGCCCGCCAAGCGGAATCCCCGGCGGACAAGGTCCGGAACGGCGACTTCAACTCCCCGACCGGGCATCAATCCCCTCATGACCCGGGCCGCAAAGCCCTCGATAGCCCACGCCTATCCAATCGATTTCAACAATCAATTAGACGCTTCCGATTGTTATATTTAATATTCACTCCATCGCAGCAAAACACTCAACCCCACCAAGGAGCCACACCATGAACGCCAGCCTGATCAACACCGCAGTCCAGCCCTTCAACGCCACCGCCTTCCACAACGGCAAGTTCGTCCCCGTCACCCAGGACGACCTCAAGGGCAAGTGGTCGGTCGTCTTCTTCTACCCGGCCGACTTCACCTTCGTCTGCCCGACCGAACTGGGCGACCTGGCCGATCACTACGCCACCTTCAAGGCCCTCGGCGTCGAGATCTACTCGGTATCGACCGACACCCACTTCACGCACAAGGCCTGGCACGACACCTCCGAGACCATCGGCAAGATCAAGTACCCGATGATCGGCGATCCGACCGGCGCCATCACCCGCAACTTCGGCGTGATGATCGAGGAAGCCGGCCTGGCCGAGCGCGGCACTTTCGTCATCGACCCGCAGGGCAGGATCCAGATCATCGAGATCAACGCCGGCGGCATCGGCCGCGACGCCACCGAACTGCTGCGCAAGGTGCAGGCCGCCCAGTACGTCGCCAGCCGTCCGGGCGAAGTCTGCCCCGCCAAGTGGAAGGAAGGCGAAGCCACCCTGGCGCCATCCCTGGATCTGGTCGGCAAGATCTAACCACCGCCCTACAACCCGCCCCCATAAAACCAGGGGGCGGGATTGCAGCGCCAAGCAGCGCCGAGCCACACGTTCCGCGTGCTTGCCAGTGCAATCC